>WQYG01000027.1 GCA_009781395.1 Candidatus Bathycorpusculum sp.
ATAATTAGTTTTAATTTGACAAAGTATCTGCAGCAGCTTTTAGTAGTCTAAAAAATAGTAACGTTTTTCCTCAAGTATCTCTGCTAAAAGCGCTCACAAAAATTTTTCATGCGTTTGTCGTGTCAATGTACGAAGTTTTTTTAATTGTTTTTTTTCATCGCCAGACGTAATTTTTACATATAACCCGTTATATTGTCTAAGTACATCACGTTTTACATTCTGTTTATTCATGGTTACATGTGATTCTATCAATAAAGTGTAAGCGGCGTCAGCAAAACATTCTACGTACTGACGAAACAACTCATCATTTCTTTTGTTTAAATTATACATTCTCCTACTGCATAATTGTTGATAACATTCGGTCTGCTTTTCAGGCGCAATTGGTAGCTGTACTTTTGAGTTTTTCTTTATAACATCTACAATAGAATCATATAAGAAAATTACATCACCAATATCACCTACACATAAAGATGCAAGTGCTGTGATTCCATGATATATTGATTTTCTTTCTTTTGATTTTTCTTTTGAATTCACAATTTTTTCAGCTATTTGTTTTAATTTACAATCGCCTAAAATTTCCTCTGACGAATACTCTGGATACGATGGACAAAAACGTTTACGTTTGTCTAAGATGTTCGCTACAAAGTTTTTTCCAGACGGTTTTCGTGTTTCTTCAAAGACCTTTGCGCCTAAATCAAATATCTGGTAATCACGCGATTCACATGTCCAATCATAATTTCCAGCAGATTTAAATCTAATAGTTGACTGTAACTCCGTTGTTATTTTAAATGAACAACTTGTGCTCATAAATAACATACGTCTAAAAAGCTCACTGATTTTATCTGGCGCCAAATATCGGGTACTTGCATCATCAAGAAGAAAGAATATTCTTTTACTTGCAAAAATGGGAGAAATCTTCCTTATGGTGGCTGCCAATAATTCAAATGCATCATTAACGGGTAGTGATAAATGCAATTTTTTTCCAGAATCGAAAAAACGGTTGTTATTCACCACAAGATGTTTTTCTATACTGTACAAAGAAGGATTTGTACCAAAATCAATGTCCGACTTAAACAATATGTTTATTATATCAATAATGTCTTTACCATATGTCTTATTTACCGAGAAATGATCTACATCATTCAAGTGCCTGCAGAGTCTTACGGACTCAGTAGCATATAACCATATTAGAAAACTGGGAACATCATTGATGTCACAATTAACTATATATCTGCAAGATGCTAACAGGCCTACGTAAGTATCTTTCGTAATTCTCGCAATTCTTTTTGAACTAGATTCACCATGTTTTTCACCATGCAATCTTGCATGGAAATCTATAGAGTTCAAAAACATCGTTTTGCCGCATCCCCGCATACCAGTTATTAATTGCGGTTCAGCAATGGTAATTTCTTTTAACCATTCTCCATTAGGATCTTCTAATAAAGCAGGAACATAACAGGAATGAATTGTTTGAGCGTTAACCCCATCATTAAGTCGGGTAAGTGATAACACTTTTTTCCATGGCGAATAACTCATACCATTATCAAATTCGTTTTTTATCGTTTTTATTAATTCATCAGTAGTTGGCAGATCAGCCGCATATTCTTTAGGAATAATAATATGTTCAATGCGTTCTAACGTTTCCATTAATCTATATTCAATATCTATTTCCGAATCTATATCAATGCATTTGGACCTTAATTTTTCGACCATTTCATGTATGTGACACGAAATATGTGCTTGATCTCCCCTGCGAGAACTATCACTTAAATTGTCATCAGAAGCTGAGTTAAGGTCAATGGCAACTAATCTTATTCTATCATTTAGTGCTTCAGATCTCTGAATACCTTGCCGCAAATTTTCTATGATAAGATTCCCTGCATGCAGATCATTGTGATATACTGGTTGTGCAATCAATTCAGCCCACAACCTGAGTAAATCAATCGCTATTTGCGCAAAATTAACTGGTGTTACATTATTGGAGTTAGAAATATAGTCATCAAGAGAAACTCCATCTATGTAATCCATTTCAACAATAAAACACTTCAATTTGTTATCGCCAAATTGCACATCTGCAGAAAATGCATCGGAAATGGCAACAATATGTTCTTTACCAGCAGCAACACGTGCATGTGCCATACACTCGTCATTGAAGTCTTTACCGAAATAGGCATATATTTGCTCAGGAATTATCTTAATTAAACGGGTTTGTGTTCCGTAAGTTTTAGTTAATGAACACTTATATGTAGCACTATAAAACCCGCGCGCAATGGCTTTCTCAATAACATATTTTTTATCACCATTGATTATTTCTTTAGGCGCATTCATAAGAGGATAATCATATTTTTTTCCGCATACTGGACATGTATCGTGTAGTTCTTTTTCTTCATAATTTTTTTGTGGGTCAAAAAAACAACAATATTTAGCCATCAAGTAACTACCTCTTCGAAATAATCAGTTTTTGGTTCCTTTTTATGTAACGTATACATTTCAGATTTATACTTAATAAATTTTGTTATATACACATCTTTGCATCTTATTGATAGTATAGGTTCATTTTTTTCAACATATTCAAAAGGTTTTTTTAAAAGTTCAACTCCTGCGGGGTCAGGAAAAATATTGGTAGCCGTTTTTTCTGATTCTTGGAGCTTAACAATAAAATTTTTTATTTGCTCAAGGTTGTATATTACATAACCACATGTTTTTGAACATACAATATACCTTTTTTGGTTTATTAACTCATTTACCTTATCGTAAAATAATGCTCTATTTGATCCTTGTTTCTCTAAATTCTCGAAAAACAGTTGTGTTAAACTTTCGTTTGTTTTTTTATTTACTCCAATACTCGATGCAAAAACTGAAGAAATTCTGTTACAAAACTCTATATGCTTCTGTAACGCCTCATTTGAGGCAGAGGAAAGTATTTTACTTAACGCAATTAATGATTCCCCACGTCCTATGTATGGTTGATATGGCATATCAGCATTACTTATGTAACAAATAGACGTTATTCCAAGTAACTTTGCTACACTATTAAATTGTTTTGAGTATTTTATTGACTCAATTCTATTTGTTCCAAAGTTGCCAAATGATGATGTTCTAACGTCCAGACATATATTTTTCACACCAAGCGCAATTTTTTTTGAAAGAATACTCGATATAGCTAATGCAGGAACTGACACTTTATTCATTTTTCGCCTATATGAAAATAACCGTGCATCAAGAGGTGTAAAATGCTTTGATGCCTTAAAATGTACATATTTAGATCCACTGTTTATAGTATCTATTAGTTCACTTCTACTGAAATCTATTTTATAAGAGGGTATTTGTGCGAGCACATCAATCCCTCCTGCTGGTCTGCCATTAACACCAAGTTTTAAGACTTTGAGCCCATACTGGTTTAAGAGCAAAGGACACAATAGTGTAGATAGTGAACTGGGTCCTCCTGTGGACGGTATATCTACAAAATCATTTTGAGAAATCATTTCACCAGAAGAAGCTAACACTATCGCTAAGTCAGCAACATCCGAATTTGCGGGTTCTCTTTCAAAAAACGTGACAAGTTTATCATAATGTACTTTTGAGTGTTTCTCAGAAAAATTTTTAATTATCTGATTTACCACAGGTTCACCATTCAGCTAATAACGTTTAGTCTTGCATATCACAATTTTGGTGTATATTTAGCTTCTGTCCAAGCGGTTATAAGACTTGTAGCCATCTGATTGTGTAGATCAAGACTCAACTTCTTCCATGTAGCAAGCAAAGACATCATTGTCTCATAAATTTGCACCCCATTCCTATTACGCAACGTACCCATAGTCTTCCGCTGCACAATAGGCTCCCTCAACGCACGCTCCGCCACATTATTCGTAGGCTCCAAACCCAAAACCAACACAAACGTAAACCAAAAATCAAAACCATTTCTAAGGGGCTGCTTTAGAATAAACTTTACAGGAAAAATCTATCGATACAAGTGTGGATGGGAGTTAGGAAACGTCTAAAAATAATTTGGACAAAATAAGCTATGTTTTTTGACAAATAACATAGTTCCATTCACCATGAAAATCATCCTTAACCATACTTATGGAATCAAACTCTTCATCACTAACCTCAAGACCTCTCTCATACGTTTTCTCATCCAAAACACACCTAACACAAAGACCACCCTCAGTTTTAGTAGCCCCAATCAAACCAACAATAACAGCCACACTCACCAAAGGAACACCCGCCCAATTTTTACTAATAAACGCAAACAACCGATGCTCAACCTTATTCCACTTACTCGTACCCGAAAGATAATGCAAAACTTGAATACCCCTGCCAATTTCATTAGCCAACTTTTGAAGCTCAAACTTCCAAAGCCTATTACGATTCCCATTACTACCCCCACAACCACACGTTAAAACAACCTTTGACGCACCAGCATACTCAACAACACCTTGAGCATACCACCACTTCCGAACAGCCTCAACAGCAAACACCGCCGTATCCCCACTTAAACCCACACTAACAAACCCACGATTTTTAAAAACATCATACACCCCAAACGGAGTCGCCCGACCCAACTCTTCAATAGGAAAATCATGATCCAACACCTCAACAGGTGTCCTGTGCGGCTGATAGGTTGACCCGTTGTTTTTGAAATTTCCAATATTTTCTTTCTTTTTAGCATCAATAGAAAGTACTGGATTGCCCTCTGCAATTGCCTTTTTCGTCTCATCATTAATGTATTCAAATTGAGCGTCTCTATCTGGATTGGAGGGTTTTACGGTTAATGTTTTTTTTATCAGCCTGCAACCCATAACCCAGTTGTTTTAGCATTATGCCAACAACACGGTAGCAGACGTTGTAGCCTTGCTCTTTTAGACCTTTTTCTAGATTGCGTAAACTCTTGTTAGTCCACAGCAAAGAGTGCATTGGGTCGCCTTTGGTGTGGGGACTTACCAGTTCGTTTAGAGCGTTTAGTATGTCGGGTTGGGTTTCCCAAATGTTTTTGCGTCCACCGCCTTCTTTGCGACTTTTACCTTGTTTTAAGAGTTGGTGGGTGTTTGGGTTGTTTAGTTCTTTTAGTCCAGCTGTTATGGTTTGTCGGGAGGCTCCTGATAGGCGGCTTACAAGGCTTGTGCCACCGTAGCCTATTGCTTTTGCTTCAACTGCCAAGTATCTGCGACGTTGATACTCGTTTAAAGTTGGTAACATTGCTTCTATACGCGACTGAAGCGCAAACACATCAACATTATTACTCATACACGATAATACACAACACAACTATTTAAGATGCACAAATTATTTAATAACAACCCCTTAATTAGGGGGTGTATTAAGAGTAGGTGGGTGTTGTTTTTGCTGTGTGTTTTGAGGTGTTTTTCTGTAAGCTTTAATTGGTTCAAATTTGGTTATTTTTGTATGTTTCAGGTTAGAGTTATGGCTACAAAAGATTATGGTTTTGCGGTTGATTTAGCTAATGGTATGAATTGGAATATGGGTGTTTGTGATTTTAGGTTTAGTCAGTTTCTTGAACCGGAGGGTTGTTTTGTGTTGTTTGATGGTTTGGTTCCAGTTGGAGTAGCGACTTGTATAAGTTTTGGTACGGTTGGGTGGTTTGGAAATTTTGTTATTAAACCGCAGTATCGGGGGTGTGGCGGGGGTCGTTTGCTGTTAAAGCATGCTGTTGATTATTTGCAGGGTAGAGGTGTGGAAACTGTGGGGTTGTATGCTTATCCGCATTTTAGGGATTTTTATGGCGGATTTGGGTTTAAAGCTGATTTAGGTTTAACAGTTATGTATAATAGTCGTCTGCAACTTGATAATTTGGCTATCGCAGAGTTTGAAACGTGTGTTGATTTTTCTGTGTTGTCACGTTTTGATGTACAGTTTTTTGGTGCGGACAGGTCACGGTTACTAAGAGAAATAGTGCAAAAAAAGGCAAATCTTTGTTATGTTTCAAAGCAGGGTCAAAATATAGTGGGTTATATTTTGGCTAAGGTGTGGGATGAGGGGGTAGTGGAAGTGGGTCCGCTTGTTTGTAGGTCTGATCAGCCCGAGAGGGCAGTTGAGCTTTTAAAGGTCATGTTGAGTCAGTTGTCTGATAGGCAAGTTTTGCTTTATTTATCGCATGATCAAAGAAGAAGTGGGCTTGAAGAGTTTTTATTGGAAGTGGGTTTTAGAAAAGATTTTTCTTTGTTGAGAATGTTTTTAGGTAAGTCCAAGATTCAAAGCGGTATTCATCTTGCGGAATCATTGGAGCGAGGATAATCATTTATGTCTGATTATTGTTGTCGATTGGTTGAGGGTTTTTTAGCTAAGTCTATGTTGGCTGTTAAAGCTTTGGCTAAAAGTGTGCAGGTTCACAGAGAAGAGAGTGTTCAAAGAGAAGTGTCTCTTTTGCGGTTTGTTGATGGAAAGAAAATCAGTGTTCGGGTTAATGATGCTCATTTTTATTTGCGTGGTTCAGTTGAGTATACAAATCCGCAGTTGACAGCTGAGGAGCTTCAAGGCATTATTGGTGTACGTTTGCTTCAAACATGTACAAATTATTATCTTAGAACAGGTATGCAAGAATTAACGAAAGCTGACTGTTCTAACCTTTGTGATGAGCTTAAAACGTCGCCTCAGGGTTATGTTTTGCCATTTCTGCTTAACACTGACGATGTGGAAGCGGATAGGTACTCAATTAATCCTTTAAAGCAGTCATTAATTAGCAGTGGGCAAAGTGCGTTTCCTGTAGCTAACATTAAAACAAATCAATTATATGTGGATAAAGCGTTTGTAGAAAAATATGAGGGGGCTTTAATTTCTAAAGAGGAGGTGGAATTAATTGCTGAAGAGCTTTTGCGTCATGAAAGTTACATGGACTTTGTAGATGCGGTTAAAATTCGGCAGCTTGAAATGTGGGAAAAAATTTTGGGCATAAATCTTAATCTCTACACTTTACGTATGCCTTTATCTGTTCTGCAAACTGAAAGAAAAGGTGATATGCTGCATTATATTATAAGTGAAGCCCATCAAAGTTATCAAACTGTTAAGCAGGCATATGATTGTATGGGCAGGAGCATAACTAAACACTCTACCCTGCTTACAATACCGCATTCAAAAAAAGGGTATGGTTCTAAACGGGCGGCGCATGGCAAAATTCACTTCACCAACAACAGCAACAACAAGAATGATAACAGTATCGGGGGTGGTGCGCTTTTGGATGTTGTCATAAAATATCGGTCTACTTTGCTTTATCCAAATGGCATAGATTCCAAGGATGTGTCTGTAGCGCAGGGGGAGGATGATTTTATGGTGGATGGAGCGTCTCTTGCTGATTATAGTTATGTTAAAACGCCTTCTTCGCCACAGTTTTTTCTCTACGCTTTAGCTTCTCCGGAAAATGCAGCTTTATGGCATGGTATAGGTGCTTTTGCAGCATCACAATTATTGCAAAGCTATCTTTCAGCTCATAAGGCTTGTAGTAAAGGTTTGCTAATTCCAGGGTTAGCGGAAAAATTTGGTTTGCACTGTAAAACGCCTCTACAGTTCAATTTAGTGCCTGAAGGTATGTGGCGAAATCCTAAATGGCAAAACATTGATGCAAGTGTTGGCACCATTAAAGACCCAAACACGCTAATAAATAGAGGCATGTGGCTTGAACAACTCACAGAATACAATAGCAACAGCAAATAGGAACACACAATGTTATCTTTAGAGTTAGTAATGCTTAAGGTTCAACGAAAGCTTAGCAAGCTACCGTTAAACCCGTTAAATATGGGAAATACTCATGGACAGTTTTTGGAGTATTTTAAAGGGTTTGACACTGTGGAGGCGGTTAGAGGGATTTTTGGAGCAAAAACAAGTGATATTTTGGGTAATTTAAAGGTTGAATTCACTTGGTTAAAGGGTTACATGTATGTAAACAGTAAAGATGGTCACATAGTAATAAGTAAAGCCTATCTTCAAAAGGGTGATAAGATAGATATTTATTTAGATTTAATTCATGAGCTCTATCATGTAAAACAGTTTTTTGAAGGAAGAGAGCTTTTTGATCCAAAATACAAATATGTAGATAGACCAACAGAAATTGAAGCTTATCGTTACACAGTGCAGGAAGCAAGACGACTCGGGCTAACCGAAGACCGCATCAGGCAATATTTAAAAACTGAATGGATAAACAATTCTGATTTTAAACGACTTGCAGCTTCAGTTGGAGTTATTATAGTTAAATAACAAAATCCAAAGCTTCTCGATACACAGTAAGCATTTTTTTTGCGCAGAGATCCCAAGTAAAATGTTTTCCAACAAACAAACGCCCCGCCACACCCATTCTTTGCCGCAATGATGCATCCCCCAAAAGCCTCAACAAAGCCTCCGCAAAATCCTCACTACATCCACGTCGAGTCAACAAACCTGTTTCACCCTCAAGAACCACTTCATTTACACCTCCAATGTTAAAAGCAACCACTGGCTTTCCTGAAGCGGATGCTTCAAGCAACACAATTCCTTGCCCCTCCTGAAGAGAAGGTAAAATAAACACATCCGAACAACCATACAACGCAGAAAGAGCAGCGTCTGTTAAACCATTTTTAAAAACAAAATTATCTGTCAACTTTGCAGTCGCCAAATGACTAATTAACTGACCTTTTAAAGGACCCTCCCCGACAATAACAAACTGGGTACTTGGCTCAGTTTTAACTACACGTTTAGCAACTTCAACCAAAAACATCACCCCCTTACGAGGTATTAAACTACCCACAAAAAGCACCACCGGCGCCTCAGTTAAACCAAACTGACGCTTAAGCATAGCCGGATTTTCTGCTGGTTTATACTTTTTCAAGTCAACACCATTAGACACTATACGTACCTTTGAAGGATCAACATCGCGGTAGTGTTTTTGTAGTTTTTCAAAAGAATACTGACTTATCGTAACAATCAAATCGGCTTCTTTGGCAGTTTTTTCTTCCAACCGGGCAAGACGAGCCATAAAACGATTAGCCAACCTGCCTCTAAAAGAAAGCCCCCCATACAGGTTTGCCTGCTCAAACTCATCAGCCAACACTCCATGAATAGTGTGCACAAACGCTCTTTTTGCCGTCTGAGATTTAAGAGCGTTAAGAAGCCCATAACCATTATCATTGTGTGCCTCGTAAACATTTGCATCAAAAAGGGTTTTAGCTACGGCACGATTAAAAGTCCAGTTATCAAGGGGATAAACTCTATCAGTTGATGCAAGAGGCACAAAAGTAACGCCCTCCACATTAAGGGGCTTTTTGAATCCGGCTTTTGTACCACTATAAACCGTAACATCAACTTGACCTGTGAAACGACACATAGTTTCATTTATACGTCGCTCTACACCACCCTTGTATAAGTGTGGCGACTGAGTGGTAAAAACAGCTAAACGAAACTTGTCCATATATACAAATTATTTAAAGCTGTTTTTATGTTTAGTGATTTAAAAAAGATAAGATTAAAATATCTTGATGGAATTGAGTGAAGAGATAACAGACTTTGCCGCTGTTGCATAGCTCGGTAGTGCGACTGACTGTTAATCAGTAGGTCAAAGGTTCGAGTCCTTTCAGCGGCGCCACACTCCTTCCTTATTCTCTTCACAGAAACCATCACAGCACTACAGGCATCTAAGTAAATATTCTCAAAATAATTTTGGAAAAAGACAGAGAATTTAGAGGAGCCGAAAATGTTTTGTACTACAGAATAAGCATTTATCAAATATATTTCATGTATTTACTTGTTTTTGGCAGTTTGAAAAAAGTTTGAATTAGTTCTGTGTTCTGTTTGTGGCGAGAATGCTATTTGTGTCTATTTTGTTTGTTTTTTGGTCGTTTGTTGGATAGAAAATTAATTCTGGTTGTTTTAACTCAAACTACTGAAGAGTTGTGAAAAGGTAGGTAAAATAGTTTGATAACAAAAAAGGGAAGTTTTGTATAAGTTTAAATTGTGGGGTTTGTTTGGGTTGTTTGTATGGGTTGGCCGCAGTGTTTGCAGTAGGTGCTGTTGGCGATATTTTCGGTTCCACATTGGCTGCAAAATATTTGATCAAATGTAGGTGATTGTGGGGTGTAGGTTGATGTGTTATAATTGTTGTTGGTTGGGGGTTGTTGTGGTTTTAGTTGTTTGTATCCTTTTGCAGCAAATAGCCATGCGATGCAGCCTATGAAGGGTATGAACATGCTTATTACGTAGAGGAGTCCTGCGGTTTTAAATGTGTCTATGCCTGATTTTTCACTGAGTTTGTTAAAGGCTCGATACCAAAGTAGTGCATAGATTATTGCATAAATTATTGTTAGAACGACAAATAATGCAATAGCTATTATAATTGGTGCAAGCATTGTTGATATGCTGCCATCTGTAATGATTTCTGGGGTGATTACTGTAACGGCGGTTATTAAGAAAAGTATTACTGATGCGACGATAACACCGATTATGTAGCCTATTGTGAGTAGGATGCTGTAGAGAATGTTTCTAAATATTGCAGGTTCCTTGTAATACTTTGATAGTCTGTATTGGGCTATTAAGAATAGAATTAACGCCAGAAAACTTGCTATGCCTACTATAAAGCCTATACTGGCTATAACGCCTAAATATGTAAAGGTAGAAAATATGTCAGTGTTTACTGAATTTGGATTAGCCATTAGCTCTCCAAAAGTTTGGAAAAACGAGGCAAATACAGCTATGTTTGCTATAAACGATATTATTGGCATTATGCAAAATATTATACTTGCTATGTAACCATAATTTTTAGCAGATTCAAGAGACATTATTTTAACCTCAAGTATTACCTATTAAACCATATTTCATAAATAAACCATTTGTAAGCATACATTAGTTCTGAAAAAGAAGGGGCACTATTTATTGCGTACTAAGGGCTCTTTATTTTGAACTTGCCCATCAGGCTGTTACACTTTCATCTTTGGGCTTGTTTTATTTACACTTTAGTCTATCGTTTTTAAGGCTCTCACTGAGAAAAAGTAATTCAATGCAATTTCAACACAAACTGCCGAAGACAAGTATTTAGTGTTTGCAACCCTTTTAACAGGGTAAACTAATTTTTTCAAGAATTCAATTTAAAGAGAGAAGAGGGGTGGTTTATAGACTTAGGGTTTAGTATGTAACTGAAGCACCGTTCATACCAGAGGTAAAGGTCATCTTTTTTATGTTTAATTTATCTTTCAGCAGTGAATAGAACAGTTCAATTAGGTTTTCACAAGTTGCAACCTTTTTCACAACGACAAGACGACACTCAGGGTACGCTTTCGCAAGCTCAGTATCAATAGACAAGCCCTTTGTACGATTAGAGGGCACCCCATTTCGTATCCCCTGCTGCTCATAGACTTTCAAAAGCTCAGGGAGTAACGGATCGTTTTCTTGCAAAATAAGACCATGATCAAAATTTTGCAAATAATCCCAAGCTATACGTTTAATATCGTTACAGGGTTGCACAAAACCATTTTTAGAATTAACCTCACCCTCAACCTCAATAGTTAACTCACCATGATGACCATGCAAATACTGAGCTTCACCCTCATAATCCAAAAAACGATGAGCATACTCAATACCAATCTTCGTAAACGAAATCATACATTATTCATCCTCACAAGTTTATAGTAACACGCAAGTATAACTTTTTCTTTTTTTTAAGACAGACCAACTATTCTGGACTTTCTTGAATTGGGATAAAAAAGTACATGCAGGTGCGGGAGTGGACTATATGAAATAGTGGAAAGGGGAGTTTGGTGTTTAGGTTGGTTTTATAAGCTGTCGCCAAAGTCTGTTTTAAATTTAGTTACTAGTTTGTCTTGCCAGTTGGATACTGGAGCTAGTTTGCCCATGAAGAAGCGTAAAACTTTGGGTTCTTCTACAAATTTTAAGCCTCCGATGAGGTTGCGGTTTTCGTAGAGCCATACGATTCTGTCGATGGCGTATTTAATTTGTGATAGGGTAAAGACTCTGCGGGGGAGTGCTAGGCGTAAGAGTTCCATGTTTGAATAATGTTCAAATCCATCGGCTTCGCGGTCTTCTGAGATGGTGCCACGTTCCATGCCTCTGATGCCGCCTGCAATGAATAGAGCAGCGCCTAAAGCGCCTGCGGGGTATTCTGATTGGGAAATGTGGGGTACAAATTTCATGGCGTTTAAGTGGCAGCCTAAGCCGCCTGCAGGGGTAACTACAGGTACATCATGCTGTTTTAACTCATTTACCATGTATTCAATAAATAATGGGCCTTGACTTATCATATCATAATCCATTGTTTCATCTAAGCCAACCGTTATTGCTTCCATTTCACGGACGCTCATACCGCCATATGTTAAGAAACCCTCATAAAGGGGTACCAGTTCACGCATTTTCATATACAGTTCAGTGTTATTTGTACAAATGCCACCACCGCGTGCATGTCCTAGTTTTCTAGCGGAGAAATAAATAATGTCAGATTGGGCAGCAATTTCTAGAGCGATTTGTCTAATATCCATACCTTGGTAAGCTGGTTCACGTACTTTAATGAAGTATAAATTGTCTGCTAAGAGGCTAGCGTCAAGCACCAATAGAATGTTGTGTTGTTTGCAGATTTTATAAATTTCTTTCAAGTTAGCCAAAGAGAAAGGTTGGCCACCGATTAGGTTTGTACCAGCTTCCATTCGTACAAACGAGATTTTATCCACACCGTATTCATCAATGGCTTTTTTTAGAAGCTCAGGAGACATGTTACCTTTGAAGGGGTTATTGCTTTCAACTATTAATGCTTCAGGGTAATGAATTTCTAAAACTTTACCACCTTGAAGATTTATGTGAGCTTTTGTGGTTGTAAAGTGGTAATTCATAGGTACGACATCACCGTTTTTCACAAACACTTTTGAAATAATGTGTTCGCAGGCGCGACCTTGATGAGCAGGCAAAACATATTTTGTTCCGAAAAATTCTTCAAGTTTACTTTCCAGTTTAGAGAAAGTGGCGCTACCGGCATAGCTATCATCGGCAATCATCATAGCACTAAGTTGTAGATCACTCATAGCGTTCACTCCACTATCAGTTAGCATATCTAGAAAGGTGTCTTTATTTTTAAGAAGAAACGTATTGTTACCCGCTTCATTAATAGCTTTTAACCTATCATCAATAGGTAGCAAATTTAGTTTTTGCACAACACGTACTTTGTGCATTTCAAGAGGTACAGCATTACTGGCATAAAATTTTAACTCTCGCATACGGGTCATATCTCCACTATTTCTTTAGTTAATATAGTAATACATGTTTTAATATAAAAATAGATAACATCAACGTCAAATAAACTAACTCAGCCTTATCACCAAACGCTAATTAGTTTTAAGATCTTAAGGTTTTTTAGGGTCTAATGAGACGTTTAAGTATGAGTAATAGTTTAGTTTGGTATCGAAACGTTTTGCCTAATGGTTTACGGGTTTTGTATCTTCCCAAGCTTTCGGCAAACACAGTCCAGTTGTCTGTTGCAGTTGAGTATGGTTCTAATAGAGAAGTAAATACAGAGGCGGGGGCAGCTCATTTTTTGGAGCATATGCTTGCAGGGGGTTCAGAGGAGCGTATACAAAAATCGCGCAGTGTTGAGGGTTATGGGGGTAGTTTGAATTTTTATACGGACCATGAGTATACCATGAGTTTTGCGGATGTTTTACCTGAAAGTCTGCCTCAAACGGCGGGAGTTCTCTCAGAGTTATTGTTTGATAACTTGTTTGAAGAGGAAAAGTTTGTTTCAGAGCGGGAAATTATTCTTCAAGAACTTGCAGAGGATTTAGATGATCCCGCTGTAGTGATTAACGAGTTATTGCTTAAAAATCTCTTCAAAAAACATCCTGTTAATCGGCCTATTGGAGGATACGCAAAAACGTTAAACAGGCTAAATATGCATCATCTAAAAACTATTCACTCAACAGCCTATGAACCTCAAAACATGATACTTTTACTAATGGGTAATCTGTCAAACAATCAAATTCAAGAAGTACTCAAACATTTTAAAGATAAACCAAATAAACAAAAATTAAATGCTAAATGTTCTCATCCACAAAAAACGGTTAAACAATCAAAAAAGAGTAAGAAGATAGCTAGATGTAAACAGGGCATTACTCAAACATACATAAACATAGGAACTCAAACTGTTGATGCAAAAAATACAGATGCCCCTACGCTGGATTTAATTAGTATGATTTTAAGCGGAGGAGCTAGTTCACGTTTATTTATTGAGCTTCGCGAAAAAAGAGCGTTAACATATGATGTGGCTACAATTCACAGGAAGGGATTGGATTTTGGGTATCTAAATATAGGCTGTGCTGTTAAAACCGCCAATGTAGACAAAACCCAAAAACTGATTTTAGATGAGCTCTTCAAGTTGCGAGAGGAGAAAGTTTTAGAAGAAGAACTGGAACGTAACAAAAAACTGATGTTAAGAGGTATACTTCGAGGAATCGACAGCCCAGATGACTGCCAAGACATCGTAGCCTACATGGAAATCCAGTTTAACCACGAAAAAGCCCTAACAGACTACATAGATAAAATCAAAAACGTAACCACCACCGACATCTTTAATGCAGCACAAACATATCTACAAGAAGACAAACTCACCACCGCAATTCTTAAACCAAAAAAATAACAAAAACTAAAAAACGAAACGATTACCTGTAACTTAACAGTTGCAGGATTTTGTCAACTTAATAAAAATCAGGTAAGAGTCCACGTTTTGTATATACATCGCCATAATACTCAATGTTTTGTCCATTATTGCTAACGGTTCCATAACCAAAAGGAAGAGTCAAGTCATCAGAACGGTTGGCCGTATCTATATAGAAAGTTATTTGATTTCCATCCAATGTATAAGTTACAGAAAAAACTGCTTTCAGATCAAGATCACCTTCAGATGTAGAAGGGATTGTTTCCATATCATAAATGCTCACCATACCAAAGTCGTCTACAGCAGAAGTCGATGCACTCATAGGGGTAATTATGGTAGCAGTGTTTTCACCTGTAAAATCTATGGAGGCCCCACGGGGATCTACATAAAGACCAGATAACACCAAACTATTCAAAGAGGCATTATTGTTTACAAAGGGAACAACAACAAACATCAAAAACACCACCACTGCAACCATAGCTACAACAACACCTACAGTTACAACATATTTCACATTAAACTTCTTTTTCACCTCAACAGAAAAAGATGGTTGAATTTGATTTACATCATCCTGAAACGCAAACCTACTACCACATTTTTCAGAGAACATAACATTAATCACCATAAAATAGTTTCTTTTCAATTCTAAATGGGCATTTCTCACTACTACAACTATTCGTCAGGGCAGCATATAAATCTACTTTAATAACACATTCTTCCAAAGTGTTCCACTATTAGAACGGTGCATGTCTAGTTTTGTGTGTATTTAGCTCTCAGTGAAAATGTGCCTTTAGTAGTCTCATTCCCCATTAGGTTTTAACTTTTTATGCTGATTTTGTTCAACAAACATAGATACATACACACGCTTATGCACATGTGCCTTGATAAAAACACGAGAGCTAAATACATACCTAGTTTTTAGTTTAAATTCTCGTCAAAAATGCACTACGCAAGGCTGAAAAATATTCACAACATTCCGCTGTATACCATTCATTATGTTTTAGTGTAACTGTTAGTTACGTATAAACACACATCTTTTATACAATAATAGTATTAATAATTTTCACCCGTAACATATACAACAATTATCAGATTTTTACAGAAAAAACATAACCCATATTTTGAAGCAAACTTAAATAATACACTTAACGAAATGTTATTGGTGATTAAATGAAAATTAAACGCTCGATAAATTTTATAGTTTTTGGGCTTTTAATAACCTCTTTAAGCGTTTTACAACCAACTCAAGCCCAACAAACCACTGTTTATGGAGAAGGCTTTCCACACACTGCCGATGGTGAAGGATTTCCCATGGTTTCCCCCATTTCCATAAATTCACCCTTAAACACAACCTATACCACAAATCAGATATCGCTTAACTTTACGCTGAGAGCTTTGTTTAACAGCTCACAGGGCAGTGCCATAATGACCTATAGTTTGGATGGCAAAGATAACGTTACCCTACCATCCTCCATAGTGTTTGTTCCCATAGAGGCAACTGTTACTGATGCAAAGGGCAGACAAAGAACAGAAATATCACAATTCGCCTCTTATTACACAATTGCAGGTTCAGTAGATCTTAATTTACAACCAGGACAACACAACCTAACTATTTTTGGCCATTATACAGTATATTCAATGTCAGATAAAGTTGGGTTAGATAGTCAAACAGTCTATTTTACAGTGGATGATGGAAGTTTATCTGTCACCTCTACTGTTACAAGTGTTGATGAAAGCGCGCCCAACTCTGAAATAGCAATTAACATGTTTTATGTGTATGCAGGCGTTTTTTCACTCATAGCCATTGCAGTCTGTGTCTTATTTATAAAACATAGAACAAAACATAAAATTGTGAACAACTCAAACATAACTATTCAGACTCTTTAATACCTGAATTCTCAAACAGATTAACTCGTACTAATAAACAGGACGACAAAGCTATAAATGCGCGAAATCGTCTATGAAAAAAGTCTAAAGCAAAAAATGAAGGTGTAGAGGTTGTTTAGAGAAAAGTAGAGTTGTAGGATATAGGTGGATGGTGTTGTTGTTGAGTTGGGGTTTTTCAGCAGGTGGGTTGGGGGTGTTTTGTTTTTCTATTTCAAAATGGTGTATAAGTATAAAATGTTCTCAGGGAAGAAGGAGGTTTAGGGGTTTTTATCTTGTGTCAGGGGGTAGTAAATCAGCATACTTTATTTGTGACGCAAGAACTATGCTATCGTAATCAGTATAGAAAGAATGAAGTTATGGAAGTTGTGTAGATGGTTGAGTTACGTGTACAGGAGCATCAGGTTCTTTTAGGTTTAGAGAAGAATGGCGGTAAAGCGTCTGTTGAACAATTAATTATCACGTCTAGTTTGTCTGATGCTGCGGTTATGCGTAATGCTTTAACTTTGCAGGAGAATAGTTTGTTAAATATACATGCTGCAACGCAGAATGTAATTAAGTTAACAGATGAGGGTAAAGTGTATGCTAAGAGTGGTTTGCCTGAGCGTAAACTTGTTTTAGCTGTTGCTGAAATGGGGGGGTTGGCGGATTTGAGGGTTGCCGCTGAAAAGGCAGGGTTGCAACCAGAGTTTATTCAGATTGCGTTAGGTTGGGTTATTCGTAAAAAGTGGGCAACTTTTTCTGGGCAAAGTAATGTAATAAAGCTATCTGAAGAGTTGGTTGGTGATTTGGTTGTTTTTGAGGGTTGTGATGAGGAGCTTTTAAAGTTTTTGATTGGTCGTGAGCAGTCTACGCTTGATGAGTTAAGTGAGGCTTTTAAAGTTGAGGCTGAGCAGCTTAAGAAGCGAAAGTTGGTTGTTATTGAGCTTAGAACGACTCGTTTTCTTCAAATTACTGAAGCGGGCAGAGCTGCCCTTGCTGAGGGTAAGATGGTTGAGCAGGAGGTTACGCAGCTTACGCCTGAGCTTATAATTACAGGGAAATGGCGTACTGCTAAACTGCAGAAATATAATATAGAAGCGCCTGTGGCTAAAACTTGGTCGGGTAAGAAGCATCCGTATTTGAGTTTTCTTGATAAAGTTCGAGAGAAAATGGTGACTTTGGGTTTTCAGGAAATGATGGGTACAAGTGTTGAGACTTGTTTGTTTAATTTTGATGCTCTTAATATACCTCAAGATCATCCGGCGCGTGAGGCAAGTGATATTTACTATATTAAAGAACCCAAATGCGGTGATATAAGTGGTCATCATGCAGTTGTGGAGCGTGTAAAGCAGACTCATGAAAATGGTGGGCAGACGGGTTCTACGGGTTGGGGTTACAAGTATACTTTTGAGGCGGCTCAGAGGCTTATTTTGCGGGGTCATGGTACGTGTTTAAGTGCTCGTACGCTTGCAAGTAAAGGGTTGCAGGTGCCTAGCAAGTATTTTTCAATTGCGCGTGTTTATCGTCCTGAAATTGTAGATCGAACGCATCTTTCAGAGTTTAATCAGGTGGAAGGCATTATTGTTGATCCGGATTTGAATCTTAGAGATCTTTTAGGGGTGTTGGGCAAGTTTGCTATGGAGATAGCAGGGGCTAGTAAGGTGCGTTTTAAGCCAGATTATTTTCCGTTTACAGAACCTAGTGTAGAGTTGAGTGCTTACAAGGAAGGTTATGGGTGGATAGAGTTTGGAGGTTCAGGGATTTTTCGTCCTGAAGTCACACAGCCTTTAGGAGTGGGGGATGTGCCAGTGATTGCTTGGGGGTTGGGAGTGGATCGTTTGTTTATGATGCATTCAGGTATTGAGGATATTAGGATGATATTTTGTTCAGATTTGGATTGGTTAAGAAGAAAGCAGGTGACCTAATAGATGCCAACTATTGATGTAGAATATAAGGAACTTCAACAGCTCTTAAAAGTGGACTTTGAGGGGGATATGGAAAAGTTAGATGATCTGCTTGCATATGTTAAAGCAGAAGTTAAGGGTTATAATAAGCAAGATGAAACCGTCAACATAGAGTTTAAAGACACCAATCGACCGGATCTATGGAGTGTGGAGGGGTTGGCGCGTGCTTTACAGGGATTTGTAGGTCAACGTATGGGTATAAAACAGTACAGTTTAGGTGCATCGGATGTTGAGGTTTTTGTTAGTCGAGAACTCTACGACATTAGACCCTATATTGCCTGTGCAGTAATCAAAGAGGTTCACCTCTCAGACACCACCATTCGCAGTTTAATGCATTTACAGGAAAAACTAGATCAAACATATGGAAGAAATCGCAGAAAAGCTAGCATTGGCATTTACAATCTTGATCTAATTAAACCCCCCATTGAATATACAACAGTTAAACCTAAAGAAGTAATGTTTGTACCATTAGGATTTACCGAAAAAATGACTCCTGAAACAGTTTTAGAAAAACATCCTAAAGGCTGCGAATACGCGCACATAGTTAAACCCCACCCCCTATACCCCATGCTGTTTGACGCCAACGGTCAAATCCTATCTTTCCCACCCATTATAAACTCTAATGATTTAGGCAAAGTAACCAAAGAATCACAAAACCTCCTTGTAGAAGTTACCGGAACCTCACACAAAACCGTACTTAACACCCTAAACCTTGTAACAACCATGCTAATTGACCAAGGCGGCAAAGCCTACACAACAACCATCCACTACCCAGACAACTCTAACTACACCACCACAACAACAACCTCACCCACTCAAAAACAAACAACCACCAACACCAACAGCAACATTACACCTAATTTTAACAATCAACACATGCAATTAAACATAGAATACATCAACAAACTTCTCGGATTAAATTTAACTACAGAACGCATTGTAGAATTACTTCAAATTGCAGGCTTTAACATCCAAAAAATAGCTGAAAACAAAATAGAAGTACTCATACCCTGCTACCGCACAGACATCATGCACCAAGTAGACCTAATCGAAGACATAGCAATCGCCTACGGCTACAACAACATAACCCCAAACTGGCAAGAACTACCAACAATAGGCAAAACAAAACCAGACCAACACCTAATCAACCACACACGCGACCTCATGATAGGCTTAGGCTACCAAGAAACCCTAAACACCACCCTAACCAACCAAGAAACCCTATTCAACAAAATGAACACCCAAAACCAACAAACACCCCACATAGAAATAAACAACCCCAAAGTCGCAACCATGACCTGCCTACGCAACACCCTACTACCCGGACTACTAGAATTCTTAAGCAACAACCAATCAGTAGAATTCCCACAAAAAATCTACGAACAAGGCAAAACAATCCACCCAAACCAAACACAAGAAACCAAAACACAAGAAGAAGAACACCTAGCCGCCATCACAACCCACCCAACCGCAAACTTTAGCGAAATCAAAGCCACTCTCGACAACTTTTTAGCCAACCTTGGAATACAATGGCAAATAAAACAAACCACCCACCCAACATTCATAGAAGGCAGAACAGGCAAAATCATCATAGATGACAACCAAGAAATCGGAATCATCGGCGAAATCAACCCCCAAGTACTAGAAAACTGGAAACTCGAAAACCCCACCGCCGCATTCGAAATCAACCTACAAAAAATCATAAACAAAAAAATAACCTAACTGATACTTTGCGTTTTTCCATTATTTCGTGTTAATTCTCCTCAGCAAGCTTCGTGTAGATTCCTTTGAGTCTCTAATCATATGAACAAACATACCTCCAACCTGCCCCCTAACCCACC
>WQYG01000028.1 GCA_009781395.1 Candidatus Bathycorpusculum sp.
AGGTCTTTTGAGGAGTTGCAAGTGGCTCTAAAGACGGCGTTAGCTGCCATTACTCTTAGCAATATTGAACACTGGTTCAAACACGACGGATATCACTATTAATGTAAAATCAAGTTGCTATAACAGTGAGCTTGAGGATATTGTTATTGAAGTGAAATAGTTGTAGGGTAGTTAGTCTGTTCTTTTTTCTGTTTTGTCTTTTTGTTGTTGAATTTTGTGTGCTAGGTTAATGGTTTGAAAAGTTTATTTTGACCGAACAGGTTGTTTTGTTGTGACTGTTGTTGCTGAAAAAGACGTGATATGATGGTAGTGTGGAAGTAGAGCCTGTATGGGGGTTGATTTATATGGGTTGTATGAGTAAGGTGCCCTACTTCCACAATAAACACTTACAGCGCCTGCTATAAAACATTATGTTTATCTTGTTATTTTTGTTATTTTTTTTGTTTTTTCTTTTGGTAGTTTATTGTTTTGGGGTTATGGTGTGTTTTTTGGGTTTTAGGATTTTTGTGGTGGAAAGTGTTGTTTTTTAGGTTTTGATTGTTATTTTGGTGTGTAAAGGTTTGTTCTCTACTTGGTTATGTTTTCGAATCTAGTTGAATTATGGTAATTATTGGTGTTAGTTTTATATGATTATGGTTGTGAGGAGGATTTTTAGGGTTATGATTGGTATGATGAGGGTGATGGTGATTAGTCCAAATAGTATTGCTGTTATGGTCATTATTCGTAGGGCTTTAAAGATGTCTTCTGGTGTTATGGGTCCTTTGTCGCCTAGGGTGTAGTGTTCGGGTTTTGCTAGTTGTGTTTCTAGGGCGCCTGCCATGGCTCCAATGGTGTAGCCTGCGTTGGGTGAGGCTGTTTTGTTTCTGTCTCGTTTTAAGATGCGCCAGGATTCTTTAGCGTTTTCTCCTGCAAGTCCTGCGGCTATGACCATTATCAGCGATGTTAGGCGTGAGGGTATATAGTTGATGGTTGTGTCCATTTTTGCACTAAACCATCCGATGTTGCGTAGTTCTGGTGTTTTGTAGGCTACCATGGAGTCAAGGGTGTTAATTACTCGGTATATGAATGCGCCGGGGACTCCTAAAAGGGCGAAAAAGAAAAATGGTCCTGTTATGCCATCGGTGGTGCTTTCGGCGATAGATTCTACGGCGGCGGAGGTTATTTGTTCTTCGTTAAGGCTGTTGGGGTCTCGACGAACTATGTAGGGTAAATATTTGCGTGCTGTTTCTAAATCTTTAGCTTTGAGGGCTGTGGCAATTGGTACTGTGTAGTGGCGCATGCATTTAATGGCAAAAGTAGATTTAAAGAGAATTGCGCCAATAATGATGTAAAGTATTGAGCCTATGTGTGGTATTGTGCCTATGTATGGTATTGCGTTTGAATAGAAACGAATTGCAAAAAGACCTAAAAATACCGGTGCCGCAACAAGAAATGCTACCACAACAAGTAATAGTACTCCGTTGAATTTTTCTATTTTAGCATTTTTGTTTTTCATTTTTGGTCTAAAATAGCCTATAATTTTACCTATACCTACTGTTGGATGAATTCTGTCGGGAATTTCGCCTAAAACAATGTCAAATAGAAATGCTAAGGCAAAGATGAACACAGCATCGGTAAATAGGGTATAGTCTAAGGGAAACATTGTTTATTGAGGTTACATTCACCTTTTATCTTATAATACTTTACCTAACGCCTGTAGTAACCTAACATTTTCCTCATGAAGTCGTATGGCAATTCGAATGTAGTAGGGATCTAAACCTTTAAAACTGCTACAATCTCGTATCATAATGCCCTCCTCTTCAAGTAACTTTTGAGTTAGCTCTTTTGAGGTGTAACCGGTTTTGCGTATATCTATGAAAAAAAAGTTGGCGTCAGGTACAAAAACTTTAAACCCAAAAATGCTATCTAATCCCTTCTGTAAGTATGCTTTCTCTTCATAAATCAACTGACGGGTTTTTTGCAAATGTTCTACATCATTTAAGGCAACCACTGCAGCTGCTTGCGCTAAACAGTTAACGTTCCACGGAATTTTTGCTCCCATAAGTGCCTCAATAATTTCCCTACACGCAACCCCGTACCCCACACGCAATCCTGTTAAACCAAACAGTTTAGTAAAACTGCGCAAAATAAACAAATTTGAATACTTGTCTATACTGGTAATCATAGATAATCTTTGTTCATCTTCCACAAACTCTAAAAAATCCTCATCCAAAAAAACCAAAATATCCTGCTCTAAGGCAACATCTAAAATACGTTTCAAATCATCCTCCGCAACCAATAAGCTAGTAGGATTATTTGGATTACAAACAAAAATCATCTTTGCACCCGTCATGCCTGCAATGAACGCCTCAACATCCACTTTTTGATCTTCCCTTCTTAGATTAATAAAACGTATGTTTGCTCCTGTTTTCCGCACCGCCCCCTCATACTCCCCAAAAGTCGGCGCCGCCATAACCACAACATCGTTTTCGGATAGAAAAACCTCTGCAAAAAGATACATAAGCTCAGTTGAACCATTCCCAACAATAATGTTCTCTTTTACAACATTATAATGCTTTGCAATAACCTCCCGCAACTCCCCCGAAGTAGAATCCGGATAAGCTGCCACTTGACCAAACGCATTCTCCACTGCAGCCAACGCTTTCACAGAAGTACCTAAAGGATTAACACTGGAACTAAAATCCAAAAGATCCTCACGTTTAAAACCACTTCTACTTGCAGCATCTAAAACCTCTCCTCCGTGAACACACGGCCTAAGATTCCTAAGATGATTCTTAACTAAGCTTGAAATAGGCTTCATATTCTTGTTACCAGCCAAGTTTTTCAGGTTTACCCATATAATTTAACACCATGGGCATTATGTCTTTACCCCTAATACGCCCCAATCCCCCTTTATAGGCTAAACGCTCACTAAACCCTTTTACTCCATCTGACACTACTCCTACTACATTACCCCCTGCAAAACACACCGGCACCGCATCTCCCGTATGTGCCCTAAACCTGCAAGACGTAACATGATCCGACACCAAAACAATAACTGTATTAGACAAATCAACCCCTGCAACAATTTTACCTACTAGGGCATCAATTTTTTTAATAACCAAAACCTTACCTGCAACATCCCCATCATGACTTGCCTCATCTGCTGCCTCTACATGAACATACACAAAATCCTTCCCACCATTATTTAATGCTGCAAGCACCGCATCTGCTTTAGCTAAAGTGTCTGTATCAACATCTCCTGTTGCCCCTACAACATCAATAACCTCCATACCACTAAACCTGCCTATACCTTTAATCAAACTTGCCGCTGCAACACAGGACGCCTTTAAACCATATTTTTCCTCAAAAGAAACCATATCAGGCCTTCCACATCCACTCCACGGCAAAACCGCATTCGCAGGCATCTTACCCATCCTTTGACGTTCCACATTAACAGGATGATCTTTTAACACTTTATTAGACAACTCTATAAACTCGTTAAGAACATCTGCCGTACGCTTTGCCTCAAAAGAACCATCCAAAGGAGCAACAACCCCCACAGACTCCCCAACATTAGGCAAAACGGCAGAAACATTACAAGAAAGACGCTTCCCCCTCAAAACCAACGCACCCTTAAAACCCAACCCCTGTCTAAAAAATACCTCAACATCCGAATGCACCTTAAGACAAACCTCCTGCGCCACACACTCCCCTAAAACCTTAGCCTCAACACCCCCTATCCTACCCGCACGCTCATCCACCAAACACAACCCCACCCCATCTCCACTAACATTCTCATTATTCTTATTGACAACAGTGACAAAATTACATCTAAATGCCAAATCCTCCAAACCAACATGCAAACCCACACCCGCCGCCTCAAAAGCACCCCGCCCTCTACAAACAACCCCTAAATCATAACCTAAAAAAGCCAAATTCGCAACATCACTACCCGGCGCAATACCCGGCGCAATAGGATCAAGCAAACCCAAAACCCCCCGACAAACCAAACCATTCATCGCCCTAACATCCGCCACCTCTAACGGAGTCTTAAAACCAAGCTCCCGCAACGGCAAATCAGCCATACCATCACCCACAATTAAAACACAACGCATAACAATTTACACCTCAACCAACAAACACTCCTAAGCACCTGTCAAACCCCAATAGACGATATAAAGTTTTAGTACAAACACCCACACCCATCTATAATGCGTTAAAACAAGAAAAGACACAACGTTTTAATTTTTTAAACCAAACTATACCTATATGCAGATGATGATATGCTAACGATGATGAAGGAACTTGTCTTTGTAGGTTTAGGCTTAAATGATGAATATGGCATTACCCTAAAAGGCTTAGAAGAAATCAAAACTGCTAACACTGTATTTATGGAAACATATACTAGTCGTATGCCTGACTTTAACATACAACACCTAGAAAAACTCTGTGACAAAAAAATACAACTCATTACACGCCAAACTTTAGAAGAAGAAAACGGTAAACAAATCCTTCAAGCTGCCCAAACAGGAAAAACAATATTTCTAGTACCAGGTGACCCCTTCATCGCAACAACCCACATCACCCTACGTATAGATGCCCAAAAAATTGGCATCCCAACACGAATTATACATGGCATATCTATAATGTCTGCCATAGTCAGCCTCTCAGGACTTCACAACTATAAATTCGGCAAAACCGTAACTGTACCATTCCCTGAAACCTCTGCCCAAACCCCCTACAACGTCATCGCCCAAAACAAAAAATCAGGTCTACACACTTTATGTCTTCTAGATCTAAAAGAACCTGAAAATCGTTACCTAACAATTAACCAAGCAATTAAAACTCTACAAACCATAGAACAACAAAAACAACAAAACATCATCACTCAAGACACAGTAGCCCTAGGAGTTGCCCGAGCAGGCAGCAATCAACCCACCCTAAAAGCTGACTTTATTAAAAATTTAACTAATTTTAACTTTGGTATGCCCCCTTATAGTCTAATTTTTCCAGGCGATTTACACTTCATGGAAATTGACGCCTTAATTGCCTTTGCAGACGCTCCAATTGAACTTAAGAGGTTATCCTTTAAATGAGTCTTGAAACTTTAACTAGTAAATATATTGCTTCAGCAGAATTCGTACTAAAAACTATGCAACAAAAAAACTCTGCCTCTATAAGTATAACAAGTGAAGATGTTAATGACCTGATAGGCTATATTCGTGATTACTTGGCAGATGCAAAGTATTATAAGACAAGCGGTAAGCTTGAAACAAGTCTAACCTCTATAGCTTATTGTGAGGGTTTACTTGACGCTTTAAGACTCCTTGGAGCAGTGAAATTTGAATGGCCAACCAAAAAAACCGAAACAGAAACGGAAATCGAAAAATAGTTCTTGCAAGTGGCGTATTTGATCTGCTGCATTTAGGACACGTAAAATTTTTAGAGGAAGCAAAACGTGCCGGTGGAGAAAATGCTCAACTAGTTGTCATTATAGCCCGAGACCAAACTGTTGAACAAATTAAACGTCGAAAACCCATAATGCCTGAAAGCCAAAGAAAAACTCTAGTAGAATCCCTCAAAGTTGTTGACCTTGCAGTTTTAGGTTTTGAAAACATGGCCATAGCTGAGATGGTGACAAAAATTAAACCTGATGTTATCGCTTTAGGGTATGATCAAGAAAATATGGCTCAAGATGTGGAGGCTTATCTTAAAGAGCACAATTTCTGTGTGCAGCTTGTTCGGGTTGGTAAATTTGAAGCAGACACTTTAGATAGTTCTTCAAAGATTAAACAAAAAATAGTTGAGAAGTTTCCCCATGATTGTTAAAGTTCCAAAAAGTTCCCAAAGATACAAAATTACTTTCGTTTTAATGGCTCTAAATATTACCTTCTATGTTTACTGTGTTATTGTAGGTGGAAACGCACTTGAAATAAATAGATCAATAATAACCATACTGGGGCAATCTAACTGGCTAATTTTAGAGTATGGTTTTCCTTTTTATTATCAACTGTTTACTTCCATGTTTATACATGCTAATTTGATGCATATTGTAGGTAACTTGATGTTTCTGTTAATTTTTGGTTTAAGAGCTGAAGAAATGTTTACCCTGCCTGAATATTTGGGTATATACCTATTAGGAGGTTTAACTGGTAATTTGCTCTCTTTAGCGTTTGGGCCTGAATATCTCTCTGTTGGTGCGTCAGGGGCAATATTTGCCCTCTTTGGTGCTTGCATAATTTATGATCGAAAAGCTGCACAACAATCCATAATTGGCGCTTTAATATTTGCAGGCTTTCTCTTCATCATAAACATGGGACCAAACATTAACCATTTATCCCATCTTGGTGGGCTAGTATTTGGCTTAATTGCAGGATACCTTCTAGCATCAAAACGTAAACCCGAAGAAGAAAACCAATACACAATCAACTACTATCACTCTTATCAAACAATATCACACCGTCAACAAGAAGCTTTAGCAGCAGTAGCATTAAGTAGTAACTGAGGCAGATGTGGATGTGGGGGCGGTTGTGAATACTTCTACTTTTACTTTATGCCCATCTTTGAGGTTTAACTTTTTTCGCAGATAAATGGGCGCAATAATTTCCAAAACTGACACATCATAATGGCTGCGCGTGGCAATCACTACGGCACCTTTAACTTTGTTCTCAATTACCGCAGAGTAACATTTTACAAGTCCAAAACTTCTAGCATCACTTCTAAACCCTTCCAACTCTACTGCCGGATAAGCCTCTAACTCCATACGCGTTTTAACATCATACTCACTTACCAGCTTCAAATTCAAAGTACCCTGAAAAGGCTCAAACCCAAACTTTTCCACAAGCTGCCTGTGATACTTTTCTTTTGAAATATAATATGCCCCCTCCCCAAACCCTGTAAAAACAACACCCTCCAACGTAACTGAAGGCGGATAAACCGTTTCAATAACCCCTTTAAGATTTGAGTAAAGCTTTAACAACTCACGTATGCCTAACTCGTCAATTTTTACCAAACTGCCCTCAGGTGTAATATTTCGCTTAATCCAACCCTTACGCTCAAGCTCAATAAGATAACGCGAAGCCGTCTGCTGCGAAATCCCCAGCTTCTCAGCTAAAAACTCTGTAGACACCTTTGTAACCCTACGATACGCACCCATATCTGAGAGCTTCAAAACCATGTAAACATGCTGCCACTGACGCTTCTCAGTCAAACCAACACTCACAATCCAAACAATATTACAACACATCATTATTATTAAGCTTCTCACAAAGAACCCATAGACGAAAATTAGATGCAACCAAACGTTTTCGATGCCATGGGCAAATACTGGCAAGAAATTGCTGACAAAAGACCCACAGAACAACAAATCCACTTCATAAAAAAACACCTCCCCTGAAAACTGGATTCTAGACTTAGACTACGGAACAGGCCGTCACATAATTTCTCTAACAAAAGAAGAAGACTACAACAACATAGTAGACATAGACACCTCCTCAACCCTACTCAAAATCGCAAAACACCACCTCAACACCCAAAGCACACCTTATAAAAGCTGATTTTCAACATTTACCCCTAAAAAAACAAACCTTCACCGCAGCCCTAAACATAGACAACAGCTTTGCCTACACACAAAACAACAACACCCCACTAAAGAAGAAGCAGATTTAAAAAGCCTAAAAGAACTACACTAAACCCTACCCCAAAACGCCCTGCTCATCTTAATGTTTTCAACTACGAACAACTCAAAAGAGAATACAAAAAACACAACATAAAAAGCCTCCAATGGCACCTGCTACCCACTCTACTAACAAACACCCAACCAATCACCAATCACATCCTCTTTAGCCTCTACAAATGGCACACCTACCAACCTTTCACCTCCCTCCAAAAACGCACCATAAACCCCAAAACCCAACAACTCTCCAACCTATGGATCACCAAAAACAAAACAAACCAAAAACACGTCTTTTCCACCACCCAACCCCCCTCTACACACTAAACCAACTACAAGAAATACTATCAAAAACCAACTTTAACATAAAACAAATCTACGGAGGATATACAAATCAACCTTTCAGCATAAAATCAAGCCAACTACTCATCTTGCAACATCCACCTAACAATAAACCCTAATATGAAAACTCTAAAAAACAAAGAAAGAAAGAAAGAAAGAAAAAATAAAAAATGAAATTCTGGTTTTTAAATAGAGGTGCTCATTCTCCATTTGCTATACGTTTGGGGTTTAGTTTGCGATATAATCTTGTTCCTTCTATGATGAACAATAGCATTGCAATTAAGGTTATTACTGTTGCAAATAAGAAGCCCGCTTCAACTACTAAATTCTTAATAACCAAACTGAGCAATATTATACTTACTTCTGTGGCAAATGCGCCTATAAAAAAGAAGGAATAAAACATCAATCGGGGCACAAGGTTCTTGCCAACCCACACATGCCCCTCAATTGGTGTCTTCTGTTTTAGAACGTAATTACCATAGTTGTCTTTCTCTATCAAGCCAAGGTTTTCAAGTTTTTGTAGGTGACGATGTGCAACACTAGTACTGCTAAGCTCTGCACCACGTGTAACATCTCTTGTTCCCACAGGCCTATCTGAACGAACAATAAATGCATACACACTTAACGTGTTTCCTTCCAACTCATTGTCAGCCATTCTTTTATCACCCTTATACAAGATAGCTCTTCCATTATGTTGGAGGGTTTTTTCCAAAGACTTCTGGCCAAAATTTCTCTGGCAGATCCGTGCCTTTATATGGAATTTCTGGTAGCCTAAAGTAGGTCTCTATTTTTACAGCTGCTGGGTTACCGAACATGAAGCCATCATCGTTTTTTGTCAATTCTAAATTTTGCAAAAGTTTGTTATCTTCCACTATTACCATTGTTCCGTCTTTGCTAAGTGAGATGTATGCTACTCTTCTGACATCAAGGTAAATTGTTTGTGTGTCCTCTATTGCAGCTAAAATGTTGTAAAATTGTTTGTCTAGGGATCTGCCTGATCCAACTCCAATACTGTCCATATTACCTGCTATCCATCGAATCATTGGTTCCGTGGGGTCGGTTGTAGATAGACCGCCATAAGTTTGGCCACCGATGCGCTTATTAGGTACTAGTTTCTCTGCCAAGTATTTCGTAGCGATGTGTTGATCATCTATTTGTCCAAATGCCTCTTCATTAAACGCAAAATAACTGTATGATTTATCCAATTGTAATTTATCGGTGTATACGCTATACTCCAAGAATTCTATTCTAGCCAATGCATTGTCGTCTAAGACAGTTAAGTTAATTGAAGGTTGGACAGCAATTACTGATCCACCACGATACCAAAAATCATATGTACGTTGACCACCCGGTTCGTGTACGATATCATTGATTTCTACGTTATAGGTTATATTAGCGTTATAGTATGCACAGGGAATGTCTATGTTAAACAGTGAATCCGCAATATCTGTTTGGGCTTTTGCGTTCATAAAGACTGTCATAGGTAGAACTGTTGCTATTCCGATTGCTATGGCAAATATGCTTAGTGCGATTAGTTTTTTTTCTATTTTCATTTGTTTTTTCACGGCTTTACTATTCTTAGAATGATATATAATTCTCCCTCGAGAACATTTTTGCCCTTAAGTGTTCTCTTTAAGAACAGCACATATGTTCTTTTCAAAAACTATACTGTTTGTCTATAGCGTGAGTAGCAAAAGGTGATGATATATGTTGATTTTTAATTATTTGAATTAGTATCTGCAGTAGTAGTGGTTGTTGGTAGGCGTTTTATTAATTCTTTTATGGCGTTGTTTAGTTGGGTGCAGGTTTTTTTTCGTGTTTCTATGGAGGTGTCTATTTCTATTTGTTCTATTGTTTTGTGTAGTGTTTCTGATTTGGTTGCAAGTTCCTGTTTTTTGGCAACATATTTTTCGTGTAATTGCGTATGTTCTGTTGTGAAATTTTGTGAAATCTTTTCTAACAGTTTTTTAGTTGATGCTAAGTTTTGTTGTGTTTGTTCAAGTTTTTTGGTTGCAGCTTTTTTTGCTCCAAACTGAAAAACGCCAAATTTTAAGTCTTCCTGATTTGCTCTATCCTCTTCAAGGGTTTTAACTTGATTTGTTAACTGTTGAGTGTCTGCGTTTTTTTTATTATTTAAAGTTCGGCTATCTTCTGTGTATGCTGTTTCTATTGTTCTTAGTTCCTGATTAAGCGCGTATAGGGCTTTTTCAGCCTCCGTTACAGCAGATTCTTGCATTCGATGAGTTGTTAATGCTGATTGAATGTCTAAAAACGCCTGTTCACGCTCTTCAATAAAAACTGTATCAGGTGTCACGTCCGGAAGAGTTTCAAATTCTAACACAATTTGACGTAGATTAATTAACCAATCATCATAGTATTGACTAAATGGTGCAAGAGCAAACGTTTGATTTCCCAATCGTTCAATGTTTGCAAGAGTTTTTTCTACAACATCCTGAAATGTCAACTCAGCTGACTGGGCATTTAAATATTTAGCTCCCCCTTTCGCCTTTCTTAAAGCCGCCTTTTTCTGACTGTCACTTCTCTGAACTTTAACACCTGCATTACGCCTAGAACCTGATCTTGAACTGAAGCTCATACACATTTAAACCACCTGAAATATTTAAACAATAACCAACCCCAAAAACCATTCCTAAAACCCTACGATAACTATACACGCTAAAACTATTGTTATCCATCCTAATTCTTCTGCAAAAAAGAATTCTTAATTAATTAATAAAACGCTCTTAAACTCTATATCTTACTTTACACTTAACAATTTAAGGTGTGTGTGTCTGTGGAAAAAATCTCACTTGGCAAAAACGGCATGATGTTTCCCATGTCACTGGGCATTATCGGAGTAAACATAACTACTAACCAGCCAAATTTTGCAACCGTAAGCTCCATAGCAACAGCCAGCCTAGACCCACCCTTAATCTCCTTTAGCCTAAACAAAGTACGCTTCTCAAACAAATACATCATGGAAAGAAAAACCTTTAGCATAAACTTTCCCTCCGCAAACATACTTGACAAAGTCGACTACTGCGGGCTAGTCTCAGGAGAAAACATTGACAAATCACAAATATTCCAAACATTCTACGGCACCCTACCCGACACCCCCATGATAAAAGAATGCCCCCTATGCATAGAATGCAAACTAGTCGCCGTCATAGACCTGCCAAAAAACGAACTATTCATAGGACAAATAATCAACGCCTACAGCGAACAAAAATACCTAACAAACGGCAAACTAGACACAACAAAACTAGGCCTATGCACCCTAAACTTTGCAGACTCAAGCTACCGCACACCCGGAAAAATAGCCGGCAAAGCATTCTGCGACGGAACAAAACTCGCCTCCCTCACATAACAACCTCCAGACACCAAAACACAACAAACCCCTAACAACAAAATACAAATCACCCTCATCAAACCAACAAATTATTACTCCACCTCAAAATTACATTACATTTTTAAACACGTACCACAAAATACTACTTTAGGCAAATAACGTGAACCCAAACGTTAACACCAAACACAACACCCACAACAAAAAAACCCAACAACTAATAATAACCCTCCTACTAATAACCACCCTACTCCTCACCACCACCATAATCATATACAAACTAACAACAAACAACACCGACCTTACTTTTGTTGATGAACCTATCTCCCTAGAAGACGCGGTGTATGTAAAGTCTGAAAGTGAACTAAAAACAACCATAAACAACGCCTTACCCAACACGTCAATTGTTATTGCGCTAGATAATGATGTTGTCCTATCAGAGGAACTTGTTATACCTTCGGAAAAAAACATTACCCTAACAAGTAGCAGCAACTCTGATTTTTACAAGTTAATTGGTGCCTATAATAAAAATACAACCCTTGTGGAGGATGGTGGAAGGTTGCGTATTGCAGGTATCATCATAACCCATAGTGAAGGTGATAGAGGTAGAGGCGTATTTGTTGAACCCTTGGGTACACTTATTTTATCGTATGGTAAAATTTCTGATAACACGTACCCCCATTGGACAGGGGTGGTTAATGTTGGTACTTTTATTATGTTTGGGGGTGAGGTTTCTAATAATAATGCCACTGGCTCAGATATAACTAGTCCAGGGGGTAGTAGGGGTGGTAGTTGTGGGGGTGTGTATAATTGTGGTACGTTTATTATGTTGGGGGGTAAAATTAAAAATAATGTAGCTAACGGGAATGGAGGGGGTGTATCCAACTTGGGCACATTCACCATGTTAGGCGGCGAAATTTCCAATAACCTATCCACTGATAACGGCGGAGGCATACACAACCGTATCCTACTCAGTGGAGACACATGGACTAATGGCACTTTTATTATGAAAGGTGGAGCAATCGCCAACAACACTGCAGAAAATGGTGGGGGCGTATATAGTTTGGGTACTGTCATTATGACTGGCGGTAAAATTAACGACAACAAAGCTTGGTCAGCTGGAGGAGGTGTATACAGTCGCAATCATAACTCTAACGTATTTAAAGGCACAATCTCCAACAACAACGCTAAATCAGACAAAAACCTAATTGTAGTAGACGAGAAAGGGAACACAATAATAACCAAGTAAAATATTGGCAACTAAAAATAACATAATAACATAATAACAATATCAAACAGCATCATTATTCGTTTTTGATGTTGGAAAACAGTATACAAAACTAATGTATAGTAGAATAATCACAGTAGCTAATTTTTACAAGTATTGTTGAGAAAAAAGTAAAAGTGTTATTTGTAAAAGAGATGGGAATTAGGGGATGGTTTTTGTTTGAATGTCTGCTACAATATTGTTTGGGTTAATTGGGGTGGCAATGTTTGGTCCTACCACAAGCATAAACCCTCCCTTGATAACGACGTCATTGTTGATTGTTGAGAATTGATTATTCCAAATGGCTTTGTCTTGTTTCACGTTGGTAACGGGGTGGGGTTGTATGTCTATGCCTATTCCTCCTGAGCCGCCTGTTTTAGTTACTGTTAAATGTGCCTGCGCCCAATAGAGCTTACCATTTAAAATTTTAAGCCCTGTACCACCCAAACTCCCAAGTCTAACCCTAGCCCTAAAATGAGAACTATAAGGCATAATACCCGTAACATACAGTGCAATAGCAGGTGGCTGATTTACCCGTTCAGCGTCATCATAAGGTTTAATGTCTGTAGTGTGCGCATTTACTCTATACTTGGCTTTTTTATTTAGGGTGTTATGACTGAGAAGGCAGGTGTTGAAGGGTTTTAGTTGGTTTTTCTTAGAGGTCAGATTAAGTGGTTGTTTAAAGGAGAATTTCGGTAGAAAGTTTGTTGTATGATGGCGGGTCCGACGGGAATTGAACCCGCGACCCCCGGATTAAAAGTCCGATGCTCTAGCCTGACTGAGCTACGGACCCGCTTTTTATTTGTTGGAGTTCTTAGTAGTTAAGTCGGGGTTTTTTAGTTTTTCGATTCTGTTGAGGCTAAATTGATGTTTAAGGTTTATTTTATAATTTTGTAATGGTTGTTGTTTAGTCTTTTTGTTTTGTTGTTTGAATTAAATGTAACTTTGATGTTGTTTTTGTTTTTTTGTTTTGGTTTGTGTGCTTTTTTCTTTTTATGTTTCTACATTTTTATGGTTGTGTGGTGTGGTTTGGTTAAGTTTTAAGGGGTGTTGATTTTTGAGTGGTTGTGGGTGTGAAAAAAAAGTTGGTGGGTGTGGTTGTTATTGTTGTTGTGGTGGTGTGTTAAATGGGTTGGTGACGTGTTGTGTGTTTGTTTGGTGTTGTGTGTGTTTTTTTTTGATGTGTAGCTGTTTAGATGTGGGTGTTGGGGTGGTTGTTGTTTCGTGTTGTTTTACATGTAAGTGTTGTTTTGTCTTTGGAGGGGGTCAAAAAAGTTTCAATGTTTGATGCTAAAGTAATTGTGTTGGGTGTTGTTTGTTTACATATTCTTTTCATTTATGCTGTTGTGGAAAATCAAATTATTAGTCACATATATACGCTCATATTAACAAACGTTATCTCCTATCCTACCGTACAGTGTAGCGGTGCCTAAACGTGATTTCATGGAAAAATTCATTTAAACGATTAAACGAAGAGTATGAATTGGCAAAGAAAAAGAAGCAAGCTGTAGATAACCTGTATATAACGGGAAAAATCTCACAGTTTACACGAGATTCTTTCATTAAAGACATAACTGCAACAATTGTTGATATTGAAAGACAACAAAAAGATCTTGTAGAAAAAATGCAACTTAAAACAGACGAGTTATCTTGTCAAATTAAAACTTTAGAATCCCTTCTTGCAAATTATGAAATTCAACACGTAATTGGCGAAATTGAAGAAGAAGCGTATCAACGTGACATTTTACTCTTAACCGCAGGAATAGATGCAGCCAAAAATGAATTAGAAACAATCAAACATGCAACAATGCAACTATGCGCTCCGGTACCTACTATTCAAGCCCCCATACCCCCCGAACTTCCAACTACTGCTCCGGCAATTGAAACCCCTGTTATGGAATGCCCCCTCCCACAAGAAGAGACACCACAAGTTGAAATTTCCCTGCCCATTGAGACTCCAGTTGAATCTGCCCTAACCGAAACTCCAATTTTCGAAGCTACCCCAGCTCCAATTACTGAAACCCTAGAAGAACAAACATTTGCAACAGAAGCTCTGGTGGTTGTTGAGGAGCCTGTGATGGAGTCTGCTCCAGTTGAAGTGGCTTTGTTTGAAGATGCTCCGGTGGTTGTTGAGGAGTCTGTAATGGAATCAACTTTGTTTGAGGATGTTCCGGTGGTTGTTGAGGAGCCTGTGATGGAGTCTGCTCCAGTTGAAGAATCCACAGTAATGCTTGACGAATCCACAATGGATGCAGTATCCCCTATTGAACAAGCTCGAATAGCAGTTGAAGAAGCCCTAATGAAAGTGGCTTTTGAGGATGTTCCGGTGGTTGTTGAGGAGCCTGTGATGGAGTCTGCTCCAGTTGAAGTGGCTTTGTTTGAAGATGCTCCAATAATTGAAGAAGCAGCCCCATTTACTCCAACAGAATTTGTTGTAAATGAACCTGCAATTGAAATTGCAACAACAGAACCGGTCTTCTTAACTACTGAACCTACAGTTGAAGCACCCCTAATGGATTATACACCTACAATCGAAGAAGAAGCAGCAGTAGCTCAAGTTGAAACTATTCCAACAATCGAAACTTCCCTCGAAGAGGCTGTTGACGACATGACTGCTGAACAAATCGTTGCAGATGTTCCACTTCAAGTTTTCGAGGTTACCCAACCCGCTCCAATTGAGCAAACTCTTGAAAAAGTCATGGAACAATTAAACTCCCCAGTAGTCGAAACCCTAACAGTAGAGGAGCTAACACATGACAGCCACCCTTCCACAGCGCCTCATCAGGCGCCTTCCGACATCATAACCGAAGCGGTAAGCGACGGGCAAATCGAAGAAAGCGACGAAGACACAACTGAGTAAACTACTCTTCTTCATTCTTTTATTTTATTTCTATTTAAAAAACTATTTTTGTGGCAAACTTTACATAAAATTTTGTGTAAATGTTAATAAACCCTCCAACGAAACATTACCTTCATGCCAAAACAATCTAAATCTAAATCTAAAGCTCAAACAACAAAAACAAAAAATAAAGTGCAACCTGAACCTCTTGGGATAACAACAAGTAAATGGTACTGGGTAATGCTAACTGGAGTTATGGTTACAGTTTTCTCAGTTGTAGGCTACATTATGAATCTTGGCATAGCCAATACTGCTGTTTTACTGCTCACAATAACCCTTCTAATTGGTCTTATAGGATATGTCAGAATTACTCCTTCCAATTTGCCTGTGTCTAAAAGAGCCACATTTCTTTTCATAGGCGCCTCAGTTATAGGCTTTGGCGCATGGGCCGCCATAGTACTAGTTGCAACTAACGCCGGGTTTATAGAAAGCATATTTGTTGACCCATTCTTTATAATTCCAAGCGTTATCCTCTGCATGATCATAGGCGCATTCATAGGTGAATTACTAAGCAAAAACAGTCGCATACAAGCCTTACTATTCAAACCCTAAACACTCTTTAAACATATTTTTAATAACTTATTTTCTCTTTTTCCCAGAACCTTTAAGAACCAATTGTTTAGCATGTTTTCTTATAAACACAGCTACAGGACGCAATCTATTTGAAATTTGGTATAATGACCCGAAATCCCGAAGCATGGAGCAGCACCCAAATACGAAACGCCCTGACACGACATAACCTACCTTATGAATGTTTTACCTTTCCACGTATCGTTGCCCGATTAGCATATAATCCCTCCTTTAAAATAAACAACACAAACATCCTTGAAGACTTGGATGCATTGATAATACGTCCAATAGGCCGCGGTTCACTTGAAGAACTCGTCTTTCGCATGGACATGCTCTACAAACTCGAACGCAAAGGCCTATACATCGTAAACCCACCAAACGCAATAGAACACTGCGTCGACAAATACGACATTTTAGCACTACTTGAAGACTCAAACGTTCCTGTACCTCGAACATTAGCAACCGAAAGCGTAAACGAAGCCCTAGCCGCCTTTAACGAACTTGGCGGAGACATTGTAGTTAAACCAATTTTTGGCTCACGTGGCCAAGGCGTAACACGAATAAACGACATAGACATAGCTGACACCATTTTTAAAGCAATAGCCTTTCACCATGGCGTTATCTACATGCAAGAATTCGTACAACACGGCTTCTCAGACATCCGCGCATTTGTCATAGGCGACCGCGTTGTTGCCTCAATGCGACGCATAGCCACCGGATGGAAAACCAACTATAGCCGAGGCGCCAAACCAACACCTGAAAAAATCAGCAAAGAATTCGAAGACATAGCCATAAAATCCGCCAAAGCCGTAGGATGCAAAATCGCAGGCATAGACATCCTAGAAAGCCCAAACGGACCCCGAATTGTAGATGTCAACAGCCAACCCGGATGGAAAGGCCTACAAATGGTAACCAACATAAACATTGCCGAAGAAATCATCAACTATGTACTAACCGAACTCAAACAATAACCTACCCTTCAACAGACAACAACCTCGTGTAAACATCTTCAACTGCCACAGGAAACACTTCCTCTCTTCCAGCCCTTATCAAACATCTCTTTTTATCTTCAGTAAACTCACCAATAAAATAAGCACAAAGCCCCAATTGATTTAAAATTTCAACAACCCTCTGCTTAGCCAAAGGTGGAACCGCCGCCAAAACCGTACCCGTAGAAGACAACGCCAACACCTGCTCATCACTAAAACCAAAACACTCTTTTAACACTAAAACCTCCTGAGGAATTGGAATACTCTCCCAAATCACTCTAATCCCCACATTAGACGCTTCCGATAACTCATTAAGCGCCACTACAAACCCCCCCTCAGTAGCATCATGCATAGCATTAACACAACCCCCCTGAGCAAGCTGTTGCGCCTCCCTTACACAACTCTGCAACTTTACCATACCTGCAAACTCTTTAACCCTATCAGACCCAAAAAGCTCCCCCGCCCTCTTTGGATGCATCAACACAAAATTAGTCAAAGTCTCAATACCCACAGGTTTAGTACACAATATCAAATCACCCGGTCTAGCATTTCCCGGCGTTACAAGCTTATCCGGCTCAACAATTCCATAAACCGTACAAACTCCAAGCAAATCCTTAAGACTATCATACATACCCGTATGCCCCCTAACAATAGCTATATTTTGCTCATCAGCAGCAGCACACGTCTGCTTCATAATCTCCTCAAAAACACCCGAATCAGTCGACCTTGGACCAAGCAAATTAACAGTACAAAATTGAGGCTTAACACCAAAAAGCGAAAGATCCGATGCCGCATAATTAATTAAAAACCACCCAAACCACTCCAACGGAACACCTGTACACGGATCCGTTGAAACCACCAACAATTGATCACCCAAACGATGAACCCCCGCATCAAAACCTATTTTGGGTGGCACTAGCACCCGACTATCACACTTGATATGCTTGAGCATTTTTTGAAGTTCTTTAGCAGCAAGTTTCCCCATTACATGTACACTCTCAACACTTTACTTTTCCATAGCAAACAGATAAAGAAGAGGCTTATCCCCAATTCAGGTATCATGTAACTTCCATTGTATAGACTTGAGTAAAGCCATGGATTCATTCCAGCAGGTGCAAATTCAGCAAAAAAAATGACCCCTGAAATCAAATGCATAATGAATCTACCCATAACGGCAACTATAACCCCTATAATTGGCTCTTTTTTAAAGAAACCCGCTAAACCTATACAGCCAAACGCTAAAGGATAATCCAAAAGCATCTGCGTTGGATAATACACTTGGGGCAAAACTGCTAACTGAACAAAACCATAAACAATTCCCGCAAAGATACCAATTTTTGGACCCCGCCGTAACGCAATCCAAAGCATAGGCACCATGGAACCTGCCGTGATTGACCCCCCTTGAGGCAATGAAACTTTGATTAAACTTAAAACTGTACTTAAAGCAACAAAAACCGCTACTTCTGCAAAAATTTGAGTCCTAGCTCTGTTACTAAACTTTAATCCTAAAGCACTTTCTTTTATGTTTCCCACTTGTTTCCCTCCGCCAGTATTACCTGGTTCAGGTTCATTGGGTCGGCAACCATTAAGTTACCCTCTCAGCTGAGTCATTACCTCAGCTCCCCAGACCTATGCTAAACAACTAACGCAATAACACGTATTTTAGGTTTTTGTGAATTTAACCCTTTAAGCTTAATATAGCAATTTAACTTTGTTTATCACAGTTCTGGTAAACTATCTAAAAAAAATATTTAGTGTTAAGCTGACATTTATCGATAGTCGTTTATGTTATCTATATAAAATATATGCGGTACCCTAAAAGCAGTTGTAGCCTTTTTAGATTTTGACTGGAGGCAAAAGAATGTGCAACCTGTTTATTCAACTATATGATGAAAAAACATCAAAAAAACCCGAAGAAAAAGTCAAACTAGTTGTTGCAACAAATTATTCCAACAATATTTCTGAATGTTTAACAATTTCATGTAATGATAATGCCCCTATTAGAGGTGTAAAATAAAGTGTATAAAGCAATAATTATAGATTGTCAAAGTAAGACTGAAATAATTTCATGTACTGATTGTGCACTCTATCACGACTGTTCCATAAAAAACGTATAACAACTTTACTTTTTATAGTTTACAGTGTATTGTGTTGGGTGTCAAAGTTTATGGCATTGGTATTTGGATGTTACTTTTGGGGAGGATGTGGATCGTACGTTGGATGTGTTTGTGGCTTTTAATTTGAATATTTTGCGTAAATTGGCTTTGATTTTTCTTCGTCTTGTTGATGTGGGTAGAAAAGGTGAGTTTGCGCAAGAAACGTTACATAATTAGTTTTAATCTGACAAAGTATCTTAGCAACTCTTAACAGTCTAAAAAATAGAAACGTTTTTCCTCAAGTATCTCTGCTAAAAGCACTCACAAAAATTTTTCATGCATTTGTCGTGTAACAGTTCAGCGTTCTCAACTAAAAATCATCTTTTGTGTCGTATGTAAAAAACTGGTTTTTCCAAGGGTGTAAATTGTTGGAAGCATATATTCGCCATTTTACAAACTCCCATATAGTTCCCCTATAAAGAGTGCAGGTGGTTAGCTTCACGGGGTCGTTCACAGGGTCGAACACAATTAGCATGTTCTTGTTAATCTATGTTTAACAGTGTCACGTAATTCAACACATAACTGCGTTATTGTACATAGTCGTTTTTGGTCACATATGATGAAGTTGGGTCTCATTTGACTAAAAGTTGGAGTCTATATAACCTGAATTCTGCGTGTTTTTGTACTATACACTTATATGCATTAGTTTTGAGTTATTTTTGTAAGTAGTGTTTCAATTTAAATGTCGTGTGTGGGCAGAGTTGTCTTTTTGCAACTGGC
>WQYG01000029.1 GCA_009781395.1 Candidatus Bathycorpusculum sp.
CTGATAAAGTGGGTTATTTTAATTATCTTTGGAAATAAAGAAGAAGTAAAAGCGACCCCTATTCTAGTTCTCCCATCCCACATAATGCAGGCATCATTGGTTCGAATAGGTCTTACTCGCTGTGTAATAGAATAGTGTCCTTATCTTTTAAAAATATCGGTTATTTCATGATCTGGAAGTGTTTTATTTTTGGGTTAATGAAAAAATATAAGATGCAATGTGCCGTTGTTTGGTCGCGGACGTTATCTCCTCTGGAGACCCCGTGCCCCGCTGGGAACACGAACTTAGTTACCTTACAACTCAAAGTAATGCTTTTGGAGGTATATAAATTATATCTGGAAACTTTTTCCAGATAACTCGAAAGTGAGTTGTGTGTTATAGAAATAACATAACGTTCTTGTTAGTGCTTAAGTAATGAATCTCTGTTTGTGATTGTTTTCAGTCCAAGTTATACGTTCAATCTTTTGAAATGTATTTTGTTTTTGAGAGTTTTGTTAGCGTTAGGTTAGTGGGGGCGAAAAAGGCGGGTGGGGGCGGGTATGGGCAGGGTTGGTTTGGGTGGTGGTTAGCATTTAAATATTTGGGCGTGTATAGGATTCCGTTCTGTTTAGAACTCTTTGCCTGTTTGGTAGCTTGTCGGCTTTAAGACGTTTCTCCCTAGCGGGAAACCACGGGAAACAACAATTTTGCACTCAGTGTAAACTCTACTTCTCACCAAACCCACTAAAAACCCCAAACGGGAAACACACAAAAACACCTTATTTCACCAAATACTAGCGGGAAAAACCAATTAAATAACAAACAAACCAACATATATTCCGTATTTAGTTAAAACAGCTTAAAACAACCATTAAAAAAATAAGAAAAAACAGAGTGAGACGGGAAACAAAAGGGGAAACACGGGAAACAAGCGGGAAACACACAACACAGCACGGGAAACAGAAAAAACAACACAAAAACGTGGGAAACCGCTAAAAACCAACCCCTTTAACTAAAAACGCCTAAAAACCCGACCAAACAACAAACAAAACCCTAATTACGCCCCAACAACACGCACATTTATAAAATTTGAGTGGAAAAAACCGTTAAAATAACCTCTTTATCTAAAACATGATGGGAAACCACAACCAAATAAAAAATAAACCCATATGTGCCAACTATTTAATTAAAAAAGCACAAAACGCACTCCGTTAAAACGGGAAAAACTGTTAAGTCCACTTACTTGCCCCCACTATATACATTAAATTTATATATTTTTTTTGACCGCTAACTCATTTGTAAGCACACTTACTTTTTGATTTGCAATGGCTATTGGTTAATTTGTATGCTGATTGTTTTTGTTTCTCTTTTGTTTTTTCTTCTTCCCATAATTCGTAAAGGTAAGCATAATTTCAGACTACGTAAATAAAGTATTTACATTATAGATTGGCGAGATTTCCAATTTTGAGGAAAATAATTTGTTTCAGGTATACGTGTCTCATTTTCTGCACCTGCAAAACGATTTTTACATGATATTGTTTGTTCCTTAGTTTTTTAGCGTAGACAGTTCGTCTTTAGTGCTTTGTCAAGATCATTACTACAATTGGTGTGGCTACACAAACTAACTCCGATCAGTCCACAATTGTATAGTACATTCTATGTAGGTACATCCGCCATCAATTAGAGATTGTCTATCGTCATATTCTTTGTACTAAAAACCTGATATCAAATTTCCAATCCCTATTAGTTTATACGTGATTATTTGTCAACCCTTTTAGCATAGTTGTTATTTTTTGTAACATTGTTACTGCTCAACAATAGATTTGACCACGTAACTATCTAACTAACCAACAAAGTAAACCCTAATACACACCTTTCATAAAGTTTGCTCAGCAAAACATTGTTCGTAGCATTAGATGCATACACTTTAACTCCTTAACCCATCACTCGTAAAACTCTATTTCCGTTTTCATAAATTGTAATATGACCCTCGACTGAAACAGTGATACAAATTGCGTTTGTCGCAAACGACATTATTTTTGCAGCATTATGTCGAGTCCCTCCGCCATCTATTTCTACAGAACCATTATTCGGTGGTACAAGTTTATGCATATATTTTAATACTCTTCCATCTGAGGAAATGATAACTGCGCCGTCCTGTGCCGCTAACGTTAATAGCACATTTTTGTCTGCTGTACAAATGTTGTTGTCTTTAAATGAAAACTGCATATGCTTCAAGGGAGTAGCATAAGTCATTACCTTTTGTTCATCGCCTACACATAGCAGAGCACCTTTTCCACGGTTGGATGTCTCAAAAGCTAATTGAATTGCAGTATTTAGTACATCGGGTGCAATACTGTGCCTCACTGCGATGATAGCCATATCTTTCAAATTGCCCTGCATATGCCAATCCCTCCCTTTCTTGGTCATAATTGGGTCACCGTTATAGTAAATAAGCACTTTATTATTGTCGGTAAAAACGAGTAGTAACCCATGGTAAAGCTGTGATGTGTTTTCAAAACCCTCATATTTGTTTGATAAATAGTTTGCTGGCTCCTTAACAGTGCTTTGTGAATAATTAAGTATGCCCAAAACATTACCTGTGGGCTCAACTACTAACGTGTGAGCCCAACCATCAAGAACCTCTAGGTGTTCCTTAAACGCCTTAGTTTCTTTAACAGTTACATTTGATAAATTAGCGATAAACTCTGGCGCGTTTTTAATTGTCTCCACATACTTTTTATCTATGATCAGAATTGACGTGCATATGGGTTTTTCTTCATGAGTCAAGTTTTGACAATTATCTATTACCTTTAATATTTCAGGTATCAAGGTTTCATTTATGTTCAGGCGGTAAAATACCTCTGCCATAATGTTCACTTTATCCAATGCTAAAAAGCAATTAAGTAACGCTTGCAATGTCTCCTTAGAATAATCAATTTTTGAGTTAAAGTTTGCAGAAAATACGTTTTTTTCTTGCAAAAAATCTGGTAGAAGAATTAGGTTATCGGGATTACGTCTGGAGTCACCTCTTGGAAACAAAGGGTGCCAGTTATCATTGGACGACCAAAAAATTGGTAGTGTATTATTCGGAGTGGCAAAGAAAAAACTAACTAATCCTTGAACATCGCCATGCCCCAAAGGTTTGTTAGGCTTTAATGGTTGGTTATACTTTAATAAAACTTGTTTAGCCATTTCTTTTTCTTTTTCGTCAAATATCTTAGAATCTTTATGCAAAGGCTGTAATGAATAGGGTATCTTGTGTGCCACACAGATCTTTATATTTGTGCTACTGCTCACTTTCTCTATTCCTTGTTCATATCCAACAACACAAGCACTGATGAAAGTTATTCTGTTCTTATCTCCAACGTCTAATTTATCAACAAAATCGGTGTAGAGTTTCTCTAAATATTCACCTGAACCAATGAAATCATCAATAAATACGATATGCTTAACCCATGAGAGTTGATTTTTTTTGATATCGTTTAACGAAATAAAGTTATCCTCTTTCAGATTATTTTGTCTTCTGAAAAAATACGTAATTGCATTTCCACTTTTAGCAGTGTAACCGATAGGCACAAAAAGTGTAGTAGCTTCATCTATATGATAATCATTTTTTAACATATTATAGAGTATGCCCAGCAACTCGAACACTCTGTCAGAAGTAAAAAACTGATAATGAGGTAATAACTTGCGTATTATTGCTCTATCTTCTGTAGCAAATTGATTAAGCCAAAATGTTAAATCGCTACGTTTTACAATGCTAGGACATATACTCATTATGTTTCTATCCTTTCATTTTCAAGGATGTACTGACACATAAAAATCTTGTTGGGCGAAAAGTGTTGTAACGGTTCACTTTGGTACAACTTCTCAAAATCTGGCCAGACTGCGCAATAACAAACGCTTCATACAGCGCTGTCACATTTTTTTAATATTGATTGCATTAATAGAAAAGTTATGAAAAAATTGAATAAAGCTGTTAAAATTAACGAGAAATTGAAGAGCTACTCTTGAAACGAGCGATTTCGCGCAGTCTATGCTGTGCTGTGATTTTGAGGAGAGGCTCAAGATGCAAACAGGCATAGCCACCCCACCGACACCAACCTGTTTCATATGTTTCCGTTTTTCCATTGTGGAAAGTTTATTATGTATAAGTTGGTTTATTCTCTTCAGTGTTTAATATGAATCCTCAAAGTCAAAGATGTGATTTTGAGGAAAGGATGTGTACCCAAACAGCTAATTCCCGCCGAAGGCTCCACATCTTTGAGTACAAATCCATTCTCATTTTAAGTGTCTAAAATCAAAAAACCTCTAACAGCAGCAAATGAACCCGTATATGACTATGAATAGACCTCTTGCGAAACTATGTTATCTTTTCGTAGTTGCAGATGCCGCAAATCAAGTTGAATCTTAAGCCAAAACGTTTCCTGCGATTACGATAACGATCCGACACAATCTTAAACCGCTTCACCAAACCAATAACATGCTCACTTAAAACCCGCTCACTAGAAACACTATGATTAAACACTTTATCCTCCTTAGTCAAAGGCTTTTTCTTACTGCGCTTTATAGGAACAACAGAATTAGCATGAAACTTTTGTATTCCAGTATATCCCGTGTCCACAACTGCCTTAATTTTAGAATCTATTTTCAGCCTTGACTCTTTAAACAACCTAAAATCATGACAGCTACCATTAGCAAAAGACGTACAAATTATTCTACCATCAAATTTGTTTACAACTAGTTGGGTTTTTATGGTATGTTTCTTTTTCTTGCCGCTGTAGTAGTGTCTTTGCTTTTTTTAGGGCGCTCAATAGGTGACTCAGTTGCATCAATCAAAACCACCTCATACTGTGCATCACTTTTTAGCAGTGCTTTACGTCCGGGCAGCGAAAACGTTCCATCCTTAACCAAAGTATCCTCCACCCAACGAATCATGCGGTAGATGTTGCTTTCATCAATTTGGTAACTTGCAGCAATATGCGCATATGTTCGGTATTTGTGAAGGTACTCCAAAGTTGCAAGTAACTGCTCTTCTAAAGGTAACTTGGGCCTACGACCCCCTTGCGCATGTTTGAGTGCAAAACTACGACACAATATTTCCAGCATCTTTTCAAATGTAACCCGTTTAACACCAGTTATCCGACGAAACTCTTCATTCGAATAACTTTTCAGTGTTTCATACTTCATCCAATCACAACAAACACAAAAAACACCAATAACACTTATTTTAGTTTCGCAAGAAGTCTAATAGCGTTTTACAAGGTGTCAACGTAACATAAAGCAGTTTTTTGTGTAGCTACATTTTTAACTATTCTGGTTAATGGGGGTTTTTCGATGACTTTTTTTAAGAAAACTCTGAAAATTATAAGGCTTCTCTGAATGTTTTTTTGCAATTTTGTTTGAAGAAAAAGTTTCGCTTTTTTACCTGCGTAAAAAACTTTAATCTGCTAACTGACAATTAAATATTAGTTAAGTACTTGACCTTGATGTGGCGTTGTGGAGGGGTTAATTGGTGAAAATAAAATATGTTGTTGCTCTAATGGAAAGTGTGTTTTTTCTGGAAATGATGCAGGGTCCAAAGCAACATAAACGTTAAATATGTAATTCGCCTTAGGGAATGCGATAAGTATGAGTAGCGCAGCAGTAGCGGTTGCAGTTGCAGTGAGAGCGGCTGGAACACTAGTAGAGCTTGATTCTGAACAATTTTCAAAAATAGCAACTAGACTTCAACAAGAAAATGGAGCATTAATTATACATGGTCAAACTGGGTTTAGGCAAAAAAAGGATACCTATATAGTTGGGAATCAAGGTGTCATTTTTTATTGTAAAAACGTTGGTGTGCTTGTTTCAGTAAAAGTAGATGTGGAAGCAAAAAGTCTCTCTTTATTGTTGTAAAACACACTTTTCTGTTTTTAACAGAATTCGTAGATATGTGGTTTTGGCTATGTTTTTGTCTTTTAAAAACTCTGGTCTTTTTTTATGGTATGGTTTAATTATGTTGTTGTGGCATAGTTTGTTTGTGTTTGTTGTGTTTTTTGAATAGTAATAAACTGGTTATTGTTATGATGATGCTGCTGCTGGTTAATCCTGCTATTAAGTGTGGTGTGTATGTGCTTTGTTTGGGGGTTGTGTTGTTTGGTGGGGTGGTGTTGTTGTTTTCTGTTATTTTTTGGGTTGTTGTTATGGTGTTCCAGTCGTTGCTGAATTGTATGTGGTATGTTCCGTCTTCTGGGAAGTGTTGTGTGATTTTTTGTGTTCCAAAGTTGAAAGTTAGGTTTCCTTTGTTTATGGGGATGCATATTGAGTTGTTTGTGTAGTTGAATTGCCATTGTGTTGTTTGGAAGCAGGTTCGGTAGTCGTGGTATCGTTCTTCGTTGGCGTTTATGGCTAGGCTTCCTGTTTGGGGTGTTATGCCATAAAGAAAAAGTGTCATGGCGCCAAGTATTGTTGCTTGATCGTTATAGTTGCCTGCTATGCCTGCTGAGGTGTCCATGAAGCTGAATTTATTGTTTTTAAATAGGCTGCTGTTTGTTAGTCCTTGCCAGCCGTTGGTTAGCATGTTTTGAAAGTTTGTTTGGTTGCCTTCTGTGAATTGGGGGTAGAGTATTTGTAGTGCTATTAGGTTGCCCATGGTTTCGTAGAGTCTGTTTTGGTGGTTAATGTCTGCGTGTTTTATGACTCCTATGTTGCCCCATCCGGGGGAGTTGTATTGGTTGGTTAAGAGTTTGTTTTCTAAGTCTGTGATTACTCGGTCAAAGTGGGGGATGTTGTTTTGGGTGTTTTTGTATTGGGTGATGATTTGGGCAAAATTGCCCATTTCGCATTCTACCATGGCGTTTTTGCCTGTGTAGCCGTAGGTTTGGCCGTTCCAGTGTTCTTGGGTGTTTTTCCAGGTGTCTTCGGCGTAGGTCATGGCGTCTTCGATGCCGTTTAGGGCAAAGAGTAGAAACATGCTTAGGGTTTCTGCGTGTTCGTCATAGTAGCGGGAGGTGTGTGATTGGGCTTGGTTTTGTTGTGGTTTTATCCAAAGCATTTCGCCGCTTACGCTTCCGGCGGGTGGGGTGTTGTAGGCTTTTGTAAAGTCGTTGTAGGCTGCGTTTATGTTCCATTTGGTTATGTTGTGGGTTTGGGCGTAGCGGTACATGTTTATCATGTAGCGGTCATGGAGCATGAAGCTGTTTAGTGCGTCTTTGCCGGTGTAGGTGACTGGAAGGTTGCCTGTCATTGGTATGTTTTCTAGTGCTGTTATTATGCTGTTGTTTATGGTTTGGGAGTTATAGTTGTTTAGTTCTGCAAGTCGGGCTATAAAGATGACTTCTTTGTAGTCGTGGTTGTTTAGGGCTTTGGTGATGGCGTTGTCGTAGACGGTGGTGTTTTGTCGGCAGAAAATTTGATCATAGATGACGTTCCATGGGGAATTTTGTTCTTGGATACCGTTTAGGATGGTGTTTATGGTGTCTGCTAACGTTTCTTGTTGTGGTGGTGTGGTATTGACTTGGGCAGACAAAGGGTTAACAAGGGGTGGTGTGCTGATTAAGAATAATAGAAAAACTGTTAACCCTATAGTAGTAGTTGTTGTTTTTTTCACTATTCTACAACCTGTATGATGTAGGGGTTATATGTGGTAAAAACTTTTGTGTTACATGTTTTTATTCTGACATGTTTTGTGTTTTTATGGTTGCATAAATAGCTTTTTTGTTAAGGGTGTGGATGTGGTGGGTTTGTTTTTGGTAAGTGGGTTAGAGGTGTTGTGTTTAGGTTTTTTGTGGTTGTCTGCCGGAGACGGGTTATTCTGTGTTTTTTAGTGATTGTATCATGTCGATTTTTTTGAGTTTGAAGTAGGTTATTATTTGCATAAAGATTGTGATTGTTGTTGTGATGGTGCAGGATATGATAAAGCTGGTCCATTTGATGTTTCTGTATAGGGATATGGCGTTGATTTCGATGAGGTTTAGTATGTAGTGGTGTAGGATGGTTCCTAGGATTAGGCCTGTTGCTATGCTGATTGCTGTTAGAATGATTGCTTCGCGGTAGATGTAGGCGTTTGTTTCGCTGTCGCGAAAGCCTAGTACTTTTAGTGTGGCGATTTCGCGTGTTCGTTCGCTTATGTTTATGGCTGTGAGGTTGTATAGTACGACTATGGCAAGGATTGATGCGACGACTAGTATGAGTATGATTACGCCGTTTAGGTTGTTTAGGTTGTCGTGTGCGTTTTCTATGGTGTCTTTTGAGAAAAAGATGTTTATGATGAGGTTGCTTTCGATTAGTTTTTCAGCTAATTTTGTTTCTTCTATGCTGCTGTTGTTGTGGTTTGAAACAATGGTGTTAAATGTTGCAGGGGTTTCGAATAGTTTTTCATATGTTGGGGTGCTGATGTAGATATAGTTTGATATGTAATTTTCTGCTATATCGGTTATTGTTAAATTGTAGTGGTGGTGGTTGTTGTTTGGGTCTTTTATTGTTAGGGTGTCGCCGTTTTTTAAGTTGTATACTGTGGCAATTCTTTGGGTAATTACAACGTTGTCTTTGCTTAAGGTAATGTTGTTTTTGTTTATTGTACTTTTAAGGTTAAAATATTTTTCAAACAACTCATTACTATTGTTATTGTTGTTTTGTGGCACGATTAGAAAAGTGTCAAGTGATTTTTGGTTTATTTCAATTTTGTATGCTTTTTGTTTTAGTAAGAGCGGTTCTATAATTTGTTGCTCCTCAAGCAACATCTTTAATTCACCGTCTATTGTTTTTGTTTCATTTTTCAGTATAATCATATTATCGTATCGCATAATGTCGCCATACTGCTTTTGTGCAATACCACCCATACCATCATATATTCCAAAGGCAACAAGCAATAAAGCAGCACACCCTGCAACTCCTACAATTGTCATAAAAGCACGTTTTTTATATCGAAACATATTCCGTATTGTAATTTTCCATGTAAACGAAAGACGCCTCCAAACAAACGTAACCTTTTCAAGAAATATTTGCTGACCCTGTTTAGGAGGCAACGGACGCAATAAAGAGGCAGGTTTCTGCTTTAACTCTCTACTACAAGTAACAATTGTAACAGCCGACATAAGCGCAAAAGTAATAGCTAAAATAATTCCAAACGTTCTCACATTATATTGCAATACCAACGGAGGCAATCTATACACAAAATTGTCCCATATTAACTGCGGTATAATCCTACAACCAATAAAAAAACCGGCCACTGCACCAAACCCTGAAGCCGATAAAACATATACCAGATAAGTGGCTATAATGTTTTTATCTTTATACCCAAGCGACGTAAGAGTTCCTAACTCACCGCGTTCCTCTGTTATCATACGCGCCATTGAATTTGATGTCATAAGCATGGAAATTACAATAAAAAAAAGCGGAAACACCGTAGCAACAATGGCAACAATTTGAATACTGCTTTCTAACTCAGCATATCCCACAGCAGTTTTTCTATCAAAAATATACCATACAGGCTGTTCTATATCAACAAGATCCGCTTTAGCCTCTCTAATTTTTTTTGATGCCTCAGCTATTTCAACATTAAACTTTGCAAGATTACTAAAATATTCTCTATACCCATCATTTAATTTCTTCTCATTTGTCTCAATTTCCTTTTTTGCACTTTCTATTTCCTTTTTTGCACTTTCCATTTCAACATTGAAAGCCACAATTCCGTCCTCTAACTGCTTTTCTTGCTCACTTAACATGTCTATAGAACTTTTTAACTGCCTTAACCCCTCCAACCTTTCTAAACACTCCAAAATTACAATGTTAAGGGCAATATACTCCGGGCTGTCCACAGGCAAACTATCAAGCTGCACCTTCAGATCCAATATACTCTGCTCCAACTCGTCAATTTTTGAGCTTAACTCCTCCTGCGTTATTCCCCCACATGCTAACGCAAAATTGATTTCTTCCCAGCCGTCTGCAATACTTTGTTTTGCCAACTCAAATTCAGCATTTTGCACCCTAATAATCTCTGCTAGTAATACCTCGTTTTCTACTACTTGCTTTTTTCCATCTTGCAATTTTTTAGAATTATCATCCAACTCTTTTTTTGCATCATAAAATTCTTTTTCAGCTTTTGCTTTTTCAGATTTTAACTCAACTTCTTTCTCTTCAATAGTCTTTGAAGCATTAGTATATATTTCATAATACCTAACATTTTCTCTATCAGGCTTAATTTTCTTAAGTTCTTCCTCAAATTTTAACGAAAACACTGTATACTCATCTGAATATGCCACAGCAGCATTACTATTTTCCATAAGAATATAAATTTCAATATAGGCATCTAAAACAAAATTGCTCTTATTTATGAAAATAAACGAAAACAATCTACCGTTTCCAACAGTTGTACTGCCATAATCATCTTCCGATAAATACAAAACAGATTCAATCAAACCAACAACAACAAATTCCCCACTCCTAATTTTATCCCCAACATCATCATCATCTTCTGCTACTGCAATTATGTCCCCAACACTATACTTCCTGCAGTCTGCAAGACATTCCCCATCCGAAATAGGCATTCGACCCTGCGTTAACTTGACCGTATTGACTTTTTCCTCAATAGCATGAACCCGAATAGCATTACCCTCTCTGCTTTGAACATCCAAAGAATAACTTGCAACAACATCCCTAACACCAATAGACAATTGCTTTAACGCATCCACATCATCATCAGTCAACCCCATAGAACTGACAATTTTAAAATCCATCAACTTGTGCTCACTATAATAACTATCAGCAACCGCCCTAACATTAGGCGCAGTCATCTGAATTCCCGCATAAAACCCAACCCCCACCATAATAATGATTAAAAGCGAAATATACCTACCCAAAGACTTCCTAACTTTTAACAACGTATTCTTATAGAGTAAAACAAATATCACCACACAATCTCATCAGCTCTCTTTGGATTTTCATTAATAACCACACTTTTCACCGTCCCATTCTTCACCTTGATAACCTTATCTGCAACATCTGCAATAACCGTATTATGCGTGATTAAAACAGTAGTCATACCCATTTCCTTACAAGTCTTCTGCAACAACGCAATAATACGCTGACCCGTATCACTATCAAGCGCACCTGTCGGTTCATCACATAAAAGAATCTTTGGATTTTTAGCTATAGCCCTCGCAATAGCAACCCGCTGCTGCTCCCCACCCGATAACTGCGAAGGAAAATTAGCCATCCGCTCCAACAAACCAACTTGCTCTAAAATAACTTTAGGATTAAACGAATTAGGACATATTTGACAAGCCAACTCTACATTTTCAAGAGCCGTCAAATTACCCACCAAATTATAAAACTGAAAAACAAACCCTATATCCCTACGACGATACTCCACAAGCTGCTTTTTACTATATTCATGAATTTTATTCCCATCCACAAAAATATAACCCCCACTTGGACTATCCATACCCCCAAGCAAATTCAAAATCGTTGTCTTCCCCGCCCCACTTGGCCCAAGAATAACAACCAACTCCCCCTGATCAATCAAAAAAGAACAATTCTCAAGCGCCGCGATTTTCACATCCCCCACAGTATACTCTTTTCTTATGTTCTTAAACTCTATCAACGGCATAATATTGACCCTCTTCACTTCACATAAACACCTATATATGGTATAATGACCTCTACGCTGCTTTTACAAGTGAAACATCAAAAAATTAATGAAAAATCTTAATCAATACCTACCAGTTATCAAACAAACTCTTATCCACTGTTAGCTCCATAACCTCTAACAATTCTTACATGAGACTATACATAAACACGAACAGTATAGAGTAAAAGGTTATCTGCTGTTTGTTAATTATCGAAAAATACGGTGAAAATAATTGTTAGGGGTTGGTTGTGAATATGAAAAATACCCTTGTTGTCCCAAATGTAAGTCTACTGCGATTTTAAGAGTGTCAAGCAGACGTCAGGGTATGGGCCTGGAAATAATTTTAGCTTTCTACGTTTAGTAGATATTAGTTACTAAGTATGTGTGTGTAATTGTGGTTTCATCGAAGACTGGATTGACAATCCACAGGATATGGTGAAAATAAAGAATCATCGTTTCAAATATGAAAAACAGCATTATACATTGTTCTCTGCAAATAAACGCGTTGCTCATTCGATAATGTTGCTCTTATTTTCTTCATTTATATGATTAACGTCAAGTGGTATTATCTAGTGTTGTCTCAAAGTGTATCAAAATGTTTCTAAAACCTGTTCTAAAAAATGTATGTTTGGTGTTAAATTGTGTGTCTAAGAAAAATAGTGGGTGGTTGTTGTTTTGTTTTGGAAAGTTTTTTTGGTGTTGGCGTAAAGGTTAAGGGTGTTGTTTTTGTTTGATAGGTTGAGTGATGTTGTTGATAATTCGTCAAGAGACTCCTTTGGATTATGCTGAAGTGTATCGGCTTGTAGAGGTGTCTTTTGCGTTATCTTTTCATGCTGATGGGACAGAGTCGGATTACTTAGTGGGGGTGCGTGAAAAAGATACTTTTATACCTGAGTTGTCGTTGGTTGCTGAAAATGATGATGGGGTGCTTGTTGGACAAATTGTTTTGTACAAAACTGTAATTTCTACGTTGCATGGGGCGCTTGTTGAGTTGGTGCTTTCTCCTATGTGTGTGCATCCTAATTATTTTCGGCGTGGTATAGCGCGTGCTATGGTAACTGAAGCTTTACGCATAGCCAAAAACATGGGGTTTAGGGCGGTGTTTCTGTGTGGGGATCCTGAATTCTATGGTAAATTAGGTTTTTTGCCATCGTATCGTTATAATATATTTCATAAAACTGACAAATCAAAGACCGCTTCATGGAGCATGGTTTATGAATTATATCCTGATGCATTAACCGGTATTACCGGAACAATAAATACCGTATAACTCTTTATTGTAACCCTTTAAAGCACTATTATCTGGCACGTGAATGTTTAGTTGAATAACCCGTTAATTTCAGAGGTGTTTTTGTTGGATTATTTTTTGGTTGCTATTTTTCTTGTTTTTGTTGAACAATGTTTTTGGGGTTGTGGATGAAAATTTTTAAGGGTAACTGTTTGAAGTGCTAATTGTTGATGTTTAATGAAATCTAAGGTTGATTTTCAGGTTTGGTCTAGGCGTGAGTATTATGAGCATTTTGGACTGTGTGATGATCCTTATTTTGGTGTAACATCTAATGTGGATTGTACCGTGGCTTATGAGACTTGTAAGCGGTTGGGGTGTTCTTTTTTTGTGTATTATATGTTTGAATCTATTAAGGCGGTAAATCAGATTGAAAATTTTCGTTTTCGAGTAATTGGTGAGGATGTTTGGCTTTTTGATTGTATTCATGCAAGCACTACCATTGGCCGGTTGGATAATTCCTTTGGGTTTGCTTTTTTTGAGTATACTGAAAATTTTGAGCGGTTTCAAAAAAATGCTGCAGACCAAATTGCGTTAGTTCAAAAAACCTCTGGTTTAAAAGCTGATGCTGATGCTAAACGTGTTGATGTTATCCATTATACAACTCTTCCCTGGTTTAGTTTTACCAGTTTTAGGCATGAAAAAAATTTAAGCTCTAAAGAGAGTATTCCAAAAATTGCTTTTGGAAAATTCTTTGAACACGACGGCAAAAAATGGTTACCGGTCTCTGTTAACGTAAACCACGGGTTAGCAGATGGCTATCATGTTGGCAAATACCTAGATCTCTTCCAAAAAGGCCTTAACAAAAAACTATCTCCCTATATTTAACCCCAACCTGCCTGCTTATCCTTAAATTTTTGTGCACAAACAACTTTTCCCCTTTCCCCTAATTCTTTTCTTTTTGTGTAGTTTTAGTTTAGGGTGTGTTTTAGAATTTTGCCTGATGAGTTTATTGGTAGTTTTTGGCAGATTTCTATTTCTTTTATGTTTTTATAGGGTGCCACTTTGCTGTTGACAAATTCTAATAATACTTCTTTGCTTGTTATTTTATCTCTTCCCTCTTTAAGTACTACAAACGCTTTAGGGCTCTGCCCTGATATCGTATCCGGTTTGCCAACTATGGCACAGAGTTTTACCGCTGGATGCTCATATAGAATTTCTTCTAACTCTCTTGGGTAGATACTGTAATCTTTATGTTTGATGAGGTTTTTTTTACGATCTACAATGTAAAAATAGCCCTCCGCATCCATATAGGCAATATCGCCTGTTAGTAGCCAACCCTCGCATAGAACTTGAGCTGTTTCTTTGGGTCTTTGCCAATATCCCCGCATCACCTGTGGACCCCTAACAGCCAACTCTCCTCTCTCCCCTACCTGAAGCACTCTTTTTTGTCCGGTCTCTAAATCGACAATCTGTGCTTCTGTACCTAACAAAGGTGTGCCAATTGAGCCAACTTTAATTGCCTCCATGGGGGTGTCTGCAGGAGTGCAATGAGTAACAGGTGAGGCCTCCGTTAATCCATACCCCTCCACAAGAAAAACCCCTGCGTGTAGGAACTGTTTTTGAATTTGATGCGGTAACGAAGAAGCTCCTGAAATGCACACTCGAATTGATGATAATGCTGATAAATCATGTTTTTCAAACTCTGTGCTTGCAAGTAGCATTGTGTACATGGTTGGTGAACCGCAAAAAACCGTTACCTGATGTTGTTTAATAGCTTGTAAGCTTTTAATTGGGTTAAATTTGGGTAGCAATACCATGGTTGCGCCTAAACTAATTGGTGTAAGCATGCTAGTCGTCATGCCATATACATGGAAAAATGGTAGTGCAGATAAAAAAACATCCTCTGAGGTACTCTTTAAGCATGAGGCAAAGGCCTTTGTGTTTGAAACAAGATTTGCATGGGTTAACATAACCCCTTTTGGCATGCCGGTGGTGCCCCCCGTATATTGAAGCACTGCCAAATCCTCCTCTGAATTAAACGATAAAGCCTTTTGATTGTTATGGGCATTGTTTTTTTTGATTAAATCCTTAAAACTTGACACCTTTAGAAATGTTTCAATGTTTATTGGTGTGGTGGTGGTGGTGGTTGAGTAAATATCTATGTCTGTGACTATGATATTTTTTAATGCCGTTTGGTCTATGATTTTTTCTATAATCGGGTAAATGGTGTCTAAAACAACAATAGTTTGTGCTCCTGAGTCGCAGAGTTGATGTTTCACTTCTCTTTCCCGGTGTAAAGGATTAATCGCTGTAACCACTGCACCTGCTTTTAGTGCTCCAAAATAGGCAATTACAAACTGGGGATTATTTTGTAAAAAAAGTGCTATGCGATCTCCCTTTTTTACACCTAAATTTGTAAGAGCGCCTGCAAATCTGTTGGAAAACTGGTCTATTTCATAGTAGGTGAATTTTTGGTTGTCATAGGTGATGGCAATTTTTTCCGGCAAGTTTTCTGCTGTTTGACTTAGACTTGTTTGAAGTGGTGTCTGTGAAGTGTTTAACCCTTTATTTTTTTCTGTCCAATGGTTAAACTCTGACACTTTTTTCACTGCTTTATTTACTGATGATTGGGTGTATTAAAATTGTGTTTTAAACTAGCTGTTTGTGGTGTTGTGAGGGGTTGTGTTTGGTGTGGTAGGTTGGGTTTGTTTGGGGTGTTGGTTGTTTTTTGTTGGTTGTTTTGTTTTTTTGTGTTTTTTTGTGGTGTTGGGTGGGTTTTGTTGGTTTTACATGTGGGATATACAGTTTAGTAACACATCATATATAAGACACGATATTTGCTTTAATTTACAAGGGCTATAGGATAATAAATTGTAACTTTCTTTCAAAGAAAGTTGCACAAACATAAACAACACACAATACTGAATCACTCTAAATAAAACCTGCCTAGCGAAGACTAAAAACACACACCAACAAAATAACCACAAACTATTTTCTTACAGCCCCTAACAAAAATTAAAACGTGAAAAACCATGTTTAACAAAAAAATAAACAAAACCCTAAAACTAAACACACACCCAAATCTTAACTATAAAATTAATCTACCTAAACTCCACCACAAACACACAATTTTCACCCTTATCTCTTTAATATTTACCCTAATGCTACTTTCCTCTATTGTTTACACAGCAACAACATTTAACCACATTTCCCCCTTTACCTCAGCATACACAGCTGATGAAACAGTTAACACTGAACAAACCCTAAGAAATGCCATTAAATATGCTCCAACTACAGCATCCCCTCAATATGTTATTGCATTAACTGAGGATATCGAGCTTACAGGCTCTACACTTACCATACCTGCAAACGCAAATATTGTACTAATAAACGCTAAAAATACACCTACAAAACTTGTTGGACCAAATGACATTAACACCATAACCATTGCAAGTAAAGGCAAACTGATACTTGACGGCATAACGGTCACTCATAACAGCGATACTACCGGCAGAGGAGTGTATGTTGATTATGGCGCTACACTTACCCTAAATAGCGGCGAAATCTCAGAAAACAACATCTACACCGGAGGCATTATTAAAGATGCTACTTTTGGCGGTGGAGTGTACAACTTGGGCACCTTTACCCTAAACGGTGGAACTCTCCATAAAAACTCTGCATACAACGGCGGTGGAGTGTATAACTTGGGCACCTTTGAAATGAACAAGGGCACCTTCTCTGAAAACACAGCCTCAGGTGCCGGAGGCGGAGTGGATAACTTGGGCACTTTTGAAATGAACGGAGGACTTTTCTATAAAAACGTAGCTAGTAATGGCGGAGGAGTTCTTAACGCTATTTACGCTGCCTTTACCTTAACTGACGGCCAATTCTTAGAAAACCAAGCTGGCCAAGGTGGCGGCATTTATAATGATGCTTTTAGCACCTTTACCCTAATAGACGGCACGTTTTCCAAAAACAAAGCTGTTATGGGCGGTGGGGTGTATAATTTGGGCATTATTAAGCTGTTTGGAGGCGTTATTGGTGGTGCCACTGTGGCAGATGGTAACATCGCAACCGAAAGCGGTGGCGGAGTTTGCAATGATGGCTTTTTCAGTGATTTTAGCATGCATGATGGTATAATTGCCCACAACACTGCCGATTACGGTGGCGGTGTAGAGAGTGCCGCTGGAGTGTTCAATATGTTTGGTGGCAAAATTTCATACAATACTGCCTTACGAGGTGGTGGAGCCTGCATTTGGAGTCCAAGTACTTTTATCATGGAGGGCGGAGTACTTTTCGGTAACACAGCCTCCTATGAAGGCGGAGGAGTGTACAATCGAGCTTACTTTGCGATGTCAGATAATGCAGTGATTGCTAACAACACAGCTAAAGGTTATGGCAACATCAAGGGTTATGGTGGAGGCGTGTATAATGCTGGTGCTGATGCCGTTTTCAACATGAATGGTGGTGTAATCGGTGGTAGCAATAATGACGAGGATAATTTTGCTTATCGAGGCGGAGGCGTATATAATGCTGACGGCACAACCACTATGTCCGGTAATGCAGTCATATTGGGCAATAAGGCTTCTTTTGGTGGAGGCGTGTACAATGATGGCGGTGTATTTAACATGGGTGAAACTTTTTCCTCTGAACTAGTTTGTATCTTGAACAATATGGCCACAAGTTACGGTGGAGGTGTGTATAACGTAGGTGTCAATGCATTTTTCAATATGTTTGATAATGCAGTTATTTCTGGTAATTCTGCCAGTGGCGATGGTGGGGGAGTGTATACTTCAGCTACTTTTAACCTGTTTGGCGGTGAGATTTCTGATAATGCTGCCAGTTCTGGAGGTGGTGGAGTATACACAAGTGGCGAATTTAACATGTATGACGGTAAGATTTCATACAATTTTGCCGGTACCGGTGGCGGGGGCGTACTAAACTATCGTATTTTTAATATGTTTGACGGAGAAATTTCGAGTAACACTGCCAAAACACATGCCGGTGGTGTGCAAAACAATGGAAGCGGTGCGGGTGGCTCTACTATTTTTAGTATGTCTGGTAATGCTGTCATTTCTAACAATGCTGCTATCGCAGGTGGTGGCGTATTCAATGCCTATGGTGCCATTTTTAACATGTTTGAGCAGGCAATGATTTCCGGCAATACCGCTGTTAATGCCCTAAACACCGACGGCCGAGGAGGTGGTGTGCGCAACAATGATAGAGGCGTTTTTAACATGTTTGATAATGCAGTCATCTTGGATAATTTTGCCGTCTATGGAGGTGGTGTGTTTAACGACGGTAACTGTGTTTTCACTATGTCTGATGCTGCCGCTATCTTGAACAATTCTGCCTCTTCTTACGGCGGGGGTGTGTACAACTGGAGTCCTTATGATGCTTCTACGCAGTCAACCTTTACCCTAACAGACAACGCGGTTATCTCTGGTAATTCTGCCAACTATGGCGGTGGAGTGCAAAACACTGTTAATGGTCTTTTTATCCTATCTGGTAATGCTGTTATTTCAGATAATTCTGCCATCTATGAAGGCGGAGGTATTTACACTATAAGTACTCTTCCTAATGCTGTCACAATAAAGGGTGGTGCCGTTGTAAATAATTCTGCCAGTTACGGTGGAGGTGTGTATGCAGGTAGTGACCTTGTCATGATAGGGGGTGTGATTGCTAATAACACAGCTACTGTTAACGGCGGCGGAGTGTATATGGCTTCGAATGGCTTTTTTAAACTGCTGGCTGGAATGGTTTATGGTAATGTCGCAGGCAATAATGGCGGTGGAATTTGGGTTACTGACACTGATGATGTTGTATCTCTTGAGATGCTCTACATTGAAAGTGGCGTGGTGTTTAAAGATAATAAGGCAAATGTTCTTGTTTCTTTAACCGAATTAAGCGTGTATGAGGAAGGGGTGTATCGTAGTCAGGTCAACGTTGCAGATGGAGCTTGGTCAAATGGTGTGTTGTATGGCATTAATAACTATGACATCAGTTTCATGTCTATGTGTGTAATAGTTTATGCTCCTGGAACTCAAGGTACTTGGAGTGCTGAGACGGAAACTTTTGGTGATTTAGTCTTTGGTAGTTATACTCCGGCATTTGGTTCTCTCTCAGGTGCTGACTATTCTGTTGAGCATGTAGGTGGTTATGTGTTTACGGGCTGGCTTCCGGTTTGGTCTTCTACAGTGTTGGGCAATGTTACTTATGTTGCTCAGTGGTCAAAGGTTGTAGAACCAATGTTTTATTCGGTGGTGTATGTTGGTAATGGGTTTACCGGTGGAGTAGTGCCTGTAGATACTCGTAACCCCTATGCTAGCGGTAGTGTGGTGTTGGTGCAGGGTTCGGGTAGTATGGTTAGGGAAGGTTATACTTTTCTTGGCTGGGCTCCTAGTTTTGATGCAGATACAGCTGTTTATGTTGAGGGTTCTGCCTTTAGTATTTTTAAAGATACTACGTTGTATGCTGTGTGGACACAAGAACCCACCTTTACTGTAACCTATAAACCCGGCACTCATGGCTCCTTTACCGACTTTACCAATGAACCCGAACTAGTCTACACTGTAGCCGCCGGCGGATTAACACCTAAAACACCCCTAGTCGTTGGCGAAACGGGCTGGCAATTCACCGGCTGGAACCCTACACCATCAACCACCGTTACCAAAGATGCCACATACATAGCACAATGGAAACCAAATACCCATGGCGTGATTTATGATGCAAACGGTGGCAACAACGCCCCAATAGACAACGGAATTTATCACGCAGGCGACACCGTCACAGTACTACCCAACATACCAACTAGAACAGGCTACACCTTTACAGGCTGGCTCTACAACACAGCAA
>WQYG01000030.1 GCA_009781395.1 Candidatus Bathycorpusculum sp.
AATGAGGATAGGGGGGGGGGGGGGTAACGCAACATTTAATAAAATTAGTGTCGTAATAGTGCTAAAGTAAAAGGTATTGTTGTAATATGGGTGTAGCTGTGTCGTCTTCAGTTAGTTCTCGCGGTTTTTTTAGTAGGCGGAGTTTGTTTGTTTCTTTACTGTTTGTGATAGTTTTGGTTTTTTGTATTGTTGTTGCTGTTTTTATGTCTAATGATGTGTCTTCTGTTGTTGATGTGGATGGTGTGGTGAGGGTTGGTACTGAGGTTGAGCTTAGGGCTGCTATTGATAAAGCTGCTGTTGTTGGTGGTGCTGTAGAGCCTACCGTTATTGCGCTTACTAATGATATTACTCTTGCAGGACAGTTTGTTATTGCGGGCGGTAAAAATATTACCTTGACAAGCGATAGTAACGATACCTTTTACAAACTGTTTTTCAAGACCAGTCCACGTGCTATTACTGTTGATACTAATGGGTGGTTAATTCTTGATGGGGTTATTATAACGCGTGGTTCAGGTTCTGTTGGTAGCGGGATAACTGTTAGTCTTGGTGGCACGCTTGTTATGGTTGATGGTGAGATTTCTGGTCATACGGCTCATGTTGCGGGTGGTGGTGTGTTCAATTTGGGTTCTTTTATAATGTTGGGTGGAATAATTACGGATAATTCTGCTATACAGGGTGGTGGTGTGAGTAATAATGGTCAGTTTACTATGTTGGGTGGGGTGATTTCCGGTAATGTTGCTCAAGTTCGTGGTGGGGGTGTAGAAAACTTTGGTGGTGGGCGTGGTTTTGTGATGAGTGGGGGTGTTATTTCTGATAATGAGGCTGTAAAAGGTGGTGGTGTGTATCATAATCGTTATAATTCTTTTAGTTTGTCCGGTGCGGGTGTGATTTCAAATAATGTGGCTAATGTTGGTGGAGGTGTGTATCTTGAATGCAATTTTAACATGACTGGGGGCGTAATTTCGGGTAACAGTGCTCGCTCTAGTGGTGGGGGTGTATACATTGAACAGGGTATTTTTAGGTTGATGAGTGGTAAAATTTCTGATAATGCGGCTTTAAATAGTGGGGGTGGAGTGTGGGTTGATGTTCATAATTTTAACAATCTCTTTGTTAGCGAGGGGGTAGTGTTTGAAAATAACTGGGCTTCTGCAGCGTATAATAGAGCTTTTGATCATACCTTATTGTATAACCGACAAATAGCTCCTAATGTTACTTGGACTACCCCCTTTACACAGGGATATAACAACTATGACATAAGCAACACAATAGGTGCCAAAATATCCTAAAATAGAAAGAAAAAAACGTCCTACAAGTGGTTTAGATGGAGCAAAAATGTTGTTACTGTTTGTATGTGGCCTTATTGGCGACGGATTATGGTGATTAAACTGAAACAAAAATGTAGATTTTGTGTCGGATTTAGGTGATTTTTATGGGGCCAAAGAAAGTGTTATTTTGTGTGCGTGCTCTTATTACGTGTGGGATGAGTATGGTATACACTACTTTTCTGCAGTTGATCATGATATATCAGCGTTTGAGGATGTGGTCGGGATCACTTGCAATTCTTTTATGCCCCTTAATAATTGGGGTTAGTTTGGTTATTGCAGGTTTAATAGTTCAGAAAAAGTATCCCATTCATGATGATGAAGAAGCACAATTAACTTGCAACGAAGAAGTAATTTCTTCTGATATGGTTTGTTCTAGGTCTGTCTTGTCTTCTGGTAGTAGGGCTAATTTCTGTACAGCCTGTGGCACACCAATCACGCCCAAAACAACTGTTTGTTTAAAATGTGGAAAACAAGTCTAACAAAACTTGCTGTTTTTTTGTTAGGTAACAAGTGGTTTATTTTATATTTATTTCACGGATTGATTGCTTTTAGATAGGATTATTAATAAGGTTATTTGTACTATAAATTGTGCTTGTTGTAAATTTGGAGTGTGAATTGTAAAGTGCTTGTTACAAATAAAGAGTTAATGGTTGCCGCAAAAAAAGGCGGGTATGCTATTGGTGCTTTTAATGTTCAAAATCTTGAAAGTGTGAAGGCTATTGTTGAGGCTGCTGTGGAGGAGCGGTCGCCTGCTATTCTTCAAATTACCCCAAGTGTTGTAAAATATGCTGGTATGGGTTACATTACTAGTCTTGTAAAAAATGCCGGTGGGGAGGTGGATGTGCCTTTGGCTATGCATCTTGATCATGGGGAGGATTATGAGACTGCTGTTAAATGTGTGGATGCTGGGTTTACTTCTGTTATGATTGATGGTTCTTTTCTTAGTTTTGAAGAAAATATTGCTGTAACTAGGCGTGTTGTTGATTATGCTCATGATAGGGGGGTTTCTGTTGAGGCTGAATTGGGTAAGCTTGCAGGGGTGGAGGAGCGTAGTGTGGAAGAAAAAGATGCCCTATTGACTGATCCAAATAATGCTGTAGAGTTTGTAGAAAGAACGGGTCTTGATACTTTGGCTGTGGCAATTGGTACTTCTCATGGGGCTTATAAGTTTAAAAGTGCTGCAAATCTTGATCTTGAACGTTTAAAACTTATAAATGAAAAAGTTGGTATCCCTTTGGTTCTTCATGGGGCTTCTAGTGTTCCGGCGTGGATATGTGAGAAAGCAGCAAAATATGGTGCCGCTCTTGATGGTGCGAAGGGTGTTGCTGAAGATCAATTGCAGCAAGCTATAAAGTTGGGTGTTGCAAAAATAAACATTGATACTGATTTGCGTTTGGCGTTTACGGCAACAGTTCGTGAAGTTTTAACTAATTCGCCTAAAGAGTTTGATCCTCGTAAAATTTTAGGTCCCGCCAAAGACGCCATGAAAGAAGTTGCCAAAGGCAAAATGCGTCTATTTGCCAGCTCAGGAAAAGCCTAACAAAAACCTTCTTTCTATTTTTTATTTTTGTTAACGAATTTATATTTACTTTAGCCTAAATTTTTATTTTTATTTTTGTTAACGAATTTATATTTACTTTAGCCTAAATTTTTATTTTTATTTTTGTTAACGAATTTATATTTACTTTAGCCTAAATTTTTATTTTTATTTTTATTGATGTTTTTTTGTTTCTATTGTTGTTATTTGTGTGGTGTGGAAGTTGAAAAGTGGGTGGGTTATTTTTTGCGTAGTTCCATAAGTTTGGGCATTAGTGTGTAGGCGTGTTCAAGTAGGCCTAGGCTGCCGTTTGCGCATTTTTGTTCACAAAACTTTTCTTTTTCGCTGTTGCCTAAGCTGTTTCCTGAGATTAATAAGGGCACGGGTGTGTCGCTGTGTACTTTTAGTTCGCAGGGTGTGGCGTGATCGGTTGTGATGCAGATAAGGTTGTCTTTAAGTGAGAGTTGTTTTAGTAAGGGGCCAAAGAAGTATTTGTCTACGGCTTCAATTATTTTAGTTTTTAGATCCCAGTTTCCGTCATGGCCCGGTTCATCTGGGCCTTTAAGGTGAATGTAGAAGCAGTCATGTTTGGGTAGTGCTTTTAGTAAGGCGTTGACGCGTAAGTCATAGTCTTGTTGAAGATTTCCTGAAGGGGGTGGTAAAAGAGTGGCGTGCATGCCGACAAGTTTTGCGATGCCTAGTTCTGTGTGCATGTCTGCTAGGGCAGCAAAATTTGCGTTATAATGTTTGTTTATGTTGAAAAAGTTGGGTAGTAGACTTGATGCATCTCGGGTTAGAAGGACATTAGCTTTTAGTTTGTTTTCTGCTGCGCGTTTTATGTTGGTTGGATGTTTTTCCCAGAGTTCATGTGTTTTTATAATTAGTTCATTTACCAGCGTGGCTGAGTTTTTTGCTGCCTCAGTGTCTTCTAGGGGATCTACAGTTTTTAGAGTCATGTCCACTTTTTCTTGTGCTACCCCTAAACCATTTACTATGGCGTATGCGGGGTCACTGTTGTAAATTTTGCCTGACAAGGGTTTATCTTTACTTTTAATAACAACTACTGCTCTATGTCCCAAAGTGGCTTTTAACTCAAAAGTTGCCGGGTATGACTCTAATTTTATTTGTTGGTTTGTTGCGTCTGCTAACTCTACGGCTTCTGCTGTAGTAAGACTTCTTCCAGCTCTGCGGTCAATTAATGCTTTCCCCTCTCCTAAAGTAGCAAAATTACAACGCAGAGCTAAATCTCCATTTTGCATATCAAGATCCGCCCCCACAGCCTCAATCACTCCTCGACCGGTACTGTATTTAAACGGATCATAACCTAAAAGTGAAATCACTGCAGCATCACTCTCAGGAGCAACCCCCCTGCCTACAGTATACATCAAACCCGTCTTACCATTTTCAGCTAATGCATTCATGTTTGGAGTTTCAGCTACTTCCAAGGGCGTTTTGTTATCTAACTGTTTAATTGGAATATCTCCCATGCCATCTATTGCAACATAGATTAACTTCAATTAACCGGCTCCTTCAAATTCCCTCTACTATTTTTTTGCTTGCCTATTCCTTATTTTTCCTAACTTAAATTACTTTCAACTAGACTGGCAAACAATGAATCCAACAAAGTGTATGCGTAAAATAATAAGGCTTACTGAAAAACAACAGTTTTTTCAAATGCTAAATACAAAAATTAAAGATACCAACGTCAAACTTTTTGTGGTGATGTTGTGATGATTGTTTATTTTGTATAGTTGGGGTTTGAGATAATTGATTTTGTTAAGGTTGGTAAAAATAAAAATGCGTTGGCAGTGTAACTGGTCAAACTTTTTATCCAAATTTGGAATAAACGACTTTTTTCAAAACTTTTTATATATTATCAAATTCGTGTATATTCTTGTTTGTTTTTGAATTATGCAAAAATATATTTAAAAGTTTGTAATATGCGGTGATGATTTGATAGTTATTAGGTGTAGGGGGTGATGGTGTATTTTAAATTGTGTATGTGGCTTTGGGGTTTTTGGGTTTTTATGACGAAGAGATTTATGGACAGGTAAACTATTTAGAAGACACTGAAAACGCCATAGGTTTCTACCTGCTCCTACTTGGGCAACATAACATAATTTACGGAGAAAACTTGTAGAAACAGGGCGCTTGTTTGAGCTTAGGTATAATTTGAAGTCTGACTATTTTTTGCTTCATTATTTTCATTTTGTTTTGGACATGCCATCAGCGGTTTCGTTGGTGGCGCCTTTTGTTGTTGCTCCTTTGTTGTCGTAGATGTTTTGGTATGCAGTTAGGTAGAGTTGGGGGTTGTAGAGTAGTCTGTATATTCGTTCTAGTGGTTTTTTCTTTTTTCCTCGTTCATTGATAATACTCAATATTTTTTGGCTTTTCGCATCTTGCGTACCTCCAAAATTTGGGTATTTTGTTTTTCCTGTCTCACTTCCCCTACTCTTGTTGAGTCAGCGGTACATATTACAGTCCGCCTGTGCAGTCTTTATTACGGAGACCACTTTGGGTACTATTGAGACTCCGTTGCCTTGGAACTCGCGTTCTTTAGGCAATCCAATGTTCTTTGACATGAAACGTATGACGTAACTTAGGTAGTCGATTCATCATCTTGTCTTGATTCATTATCAAGCGGCTCACATCTTTAGATTTCTCCATATGGCTCGCAAATATGGGTATGTTGTGAGTGGGGAGTTTTAGGTTGTGTATCCCCAAAACAACTTTAGTTTCCTGATGATTGGACTTTAAGCGGTGTAGCTTTTACCTTATTACGTAGGACTTGCAGAGCGATACATATTGACGACCTTTTGTATTCTCTGCTTTGGCAACATGCTGTTGTTCCTTTGACCTTTCGGTTTTAGGTAAGTTGTTGTCCTTGAGGTATTTCTAAGGACCTCATCCCGATTGACGCGAGATTTCTATGCCAAATGACATTGCGCACCAAGCCAAGTTTTAAACAGCTCTGCTTTGGACGAGGGTATCGACTGAATTAAGCGCAAAACCTGTTTCGTATCCGCAACATCTGTAAGGCGCATTTTTCCATCAGGCGCAAGCATTTTCAACTGGCGACATTTTGTCGCCGTTTGATGTGTGCCCAACATGTCTGATAGTTCGGCGGTGAAAGTCCGCTACAGGCTTTGCAGTAGGAACTGTTAGCTAAGAACCTGTATTCAGTAACGTTTTAACAGAGTGTGTAAATGAGAAATCATAAAGTCATTTTCCTCATAAACCGATTTAATCTCATAACCCTTTGATAGAATACGAGACCAGTTTGCCCATGCAAAAGTCCGCTCCACACACCACCTCTTGGGTAAAACCTGCCACGCCTTCGCCAAAATTCCCTCAGAAATATCAACCAACTCCCCATACTTCACCCTAACAAACGATGCAAACGTACCCCGATAACCAGCATCACCACAACCACCCCTAATAGATGAAAACTTGTTTTTAACAGCCTGATAAACATGACAACCACCCATAGTATCAGCAATATTTACAGCATGCACCTTTATCGCAAGCAAATTCCCCATAACATCCACTATTATGTGTCTTTTGCGTCCCTTTACTTTTTTCCCCCGTCAAACCCGCGATTTTCGTTTTTATTTGTTGTTTTCACACTTTGAGAATCTATCAAGCAGTAGCTTGGTTCAGGGGCGCGATTTGCGTCAACACGTACTTTTGTAACTATTTTGTCCATTGCTTTTTCCCAAACGCCTTTTTTAACAGCACGTCTATAAAAAGACCAAACGGTAACGTAGGGGGGAAAGTCTTTGGGTAATAGTCTCCATTGGCACCCTGTTTTAATGCGATATAGTACTGCGTTTACCAGATCTCTTTTATTGTGTTGCTGAAAGTTTTTGCCTTTCTTTATCACAAAAAATTCTTCAATTAAGTCCCATTGGTTATCAGTTAAATCTGTTGGATACCCCATGTTTCATCATCACCATAAAATACTACAAGTATCATCGGCAATTTTTTATATCCTTTACTGAATACAGGTTCTTAGGTCGTGTATCCTCCAAACGCTAATTGGTTCCCTGGGGTTTGGGTTTTAGCCAGTTTAGGTTTGGCTATATTGTGCAGGGCTTGCAGAACCCTGCCCATTGGTGGTCTTGGGTGTTTTCCGCTTTCTTTTAACATGTTGTTGTTCCCTTGGTTTTTCAATCTTGGGTTAGTTGTTGTTCTTGGGGTGTTGTTAGGAGCCCCAGCTCGATTGTCGAGCAATTCCATGTCGGATGACATTGCGCACTAGGTGTTTAGCACATTGGCGTTTTCATTGTTATATGTAGTGTTGGCATGTTATTTGTTATAAATTGTGCAAAGGTGGAGGAAAACCCCTTGAACTTTGACTGGTTAGTATGGTGTATAGTTTAAAATCTGCACTTTTCAAGTGAGGTGTGTGGTTTTTGTAGATTTTCATGTCAGGGTCAATTTTGCTTTTTTTGTATGTAAATGGTGTTGTTTCTTAGAAATTTGCCTGATACCTCATAATAAATGTTGTAATTAGGTGCAAAAATTACGTTATTCTGCGCTAATAAAGAACACCTAATCCCCTTTTTTAACTTGTTCTCTACTACAATAGTGCACATGTTTTTTATCTTAATTTTTTTTATTTTAGTCGATAGGTTTTTTATAAGACTTGTTGAATGTGTTGGTAGGTTTGGTCTTTGAGTTTCGAAATTAAAGATAAGGATTTGCTTGGTAGAATTGGTAAGTTGAAGACTAAGAGTGGTACTGTAGAGACTCCTTTGTTGTTTCCTGTTATTAATCCTTCGGTGCAGCCGGTTTTGCCTCAGCGGTTAAAGGATGTTTTTGGTTTTGAGGCGGTGATTACTAATGCTTATATTCTTAAGAAACGTTTTCAAAATAGGCCTATAGATGAAGGGTTGCACAATTTTCTCAAGTTTAATGGTGCTACCATGACGGATTCGGGGGCATATCAAATTTTAGTTTATGGTGATGTAGAGTACACTCAGAAAGAGATTGTGGCTTATGAGGAGGGTATTGGGACAGATATTGCCACGATTTTGGATATTCCTACGGGTTGGCGGGTGACTAAGGAGCAGGCTGCGCTTACGGTTGCTGAAACGCATAGGCGTGCCAAAGATTTTTTTAATCTTAAAACTCGAGATGACATTCTCTGGGTTGGGCCTGTGCAGGGTGGGAAACATTTAGATTTAGTGTCTGATAGTGCTAAAGTAATGGGTAGTTTGCCTTTTAATATTCATGCGTTGGGTAGTCCTACGGAGGTTATGGAGAATTATCGTTATGATGTTCTTGCAGAAATGATTTTAACCGCTAAGAAAGGTATACCTGTAGAGCGGCCTTTGCATTTGTTTGGTGCAGGGCATCCCTCAATGTTTGCTATAGCTGTTGCCTTGGGTTGTGACTTGTTTGACTCCGCTGCCTATGCCTTGTATGCTCGTGATGGTCGATACATGACTGAAAATGGCACTTGGCGACTGCCTGAAATGGATTACTTCCCCTGTACTTGTCCTCGATGTGTCACTGAAACCCCAAAAACCCTTCAAAGTAAACCTGCAAAAGAACGAGAAATTTTTGTAGCCGAACACAACCTGTGGGTTTGCATAGCCGAGCTTAAACGCATTAAACAAGCAATCCGCGACGGTAGACTATGGGAACTCGCCGAAATGCGCTCCCACGCTCACCCGGCCTTACTTTCAGCCTTAAAACGAATAAAAAATCATAAAGACTTTCTTGCAACTTTTAGCCCAAGCATAAAAAACAGCGGACTTTTCTATTTCAACCCCGAAGGACTAGCAAGACCTGAAATCACCCAATACAAACAACGCCTCCTAACACGATACACCCCCCCAACAAACACAAAAACACTCCTCCTGTTACCTCAAACAAAAAACAAACCCTTTCATAAAGCTCCGGAAATGAAAAAAATCCGCCAACTATTACGCATACTTGGCTCTGAATTTGCCCCTAAAATTCATGTTGCTGTTTTCTGCGCCCCCTTTGGCATTGTACCCCTAGAACTTGACGAAGTTTACCCCCTCTCACAACACGAAACCGCCCTACCCCTAGACAAAGAAACCATAGAATACGTAGCAGACCAAACATGTGAGTACATAAAACAAATGTCCTACCATAACGTTACAATGCTCAACGACCCAAAACTCTGGAATAACCACATAAAAACAGCAGCCCAAAAAGCCTGCACAGAAAAAAACATACCCTTCGAAGCAATCGACGCAGGACAAGTAAGCAGCAGACAACTCATCACAAACCTTAAAACAACCCTACTAAAACAATTAACAACACCAACACCAACACCAACACCAACAACAGCAAACACCTAGTTCCTCTTCCTATTTTTCCATTTAGACGCCTTAACCTAAACTGTATGTTTTTTAGTAGCAAACCACCTAACACTTACAACAAAGGAGTTATCTAACATAGACACGTTGTATGCTGATCTTCATATTCATACCGTTTACTCATCTGACAGTTTAATTCAACCTAAAACCCTTGTAGACCTACTCCTAGCACACAATTACATCAAAGTTGCTGCTATAACTGATCATGACTCCATAAGAGCCTGCAAAGCAACCATGACCCTAGCAGCCCCCTACCCCGACATTCTAATTATCCCCGGCGTAGAAATCAGCACAACACACGGAGACATACTAATTCTAGGCACTGAAGAACTACCTCCTAAACCTTGGACCCCCCAAGACGTAGCTGACTATGCAAAATCAATCGACGCCATATCCATCGCAGCCCACCCCTACCGCATCTACGGCATAGGCGACACCGCAAAAACACTCAAAATAGACGCCATAGAAGTACTAAATGGCGGCTCAAACACAACAGCAAACCAACAAGCAAAACAACTATCCAAAGAACTAAACCTCCCAGGCACAGCCGGCAGCGACGCCCACCAAACCTCCGACCTCTTCAGCGTTTACAACCAAATCCAAGCCGACCAAAACATAGACAGCATACTGCACGCCATAAAAAAAGGACTAACAACCCCAAAACATCATCAAACTAGTAATTGGTAGTAAACGTTTACTATGCAATTTTTATTGCTCTGATAGTTGGAAGGTTTGTTTTGAAGCGGTAATTTTTAATAATGTCGTAACCAAGAAGTGTGTTTATTCAAGGAAGCGAGAGATTGGCGTTGGGTTTAGGAACTAAAATTGTGCTTACTGCTTCAGCTACGGAAATGAGTGATTTTGCTAATAGTCCTTTTATGGCGTTTGTGGGTGGTTTTGGGAAGGGACCTATTCCTCTTTCGTATGTGCGACGAACTCTTTATCCGCATAAGCCTAAGAAAGCTGATGGGCAAGCTAGTTATGCGCCTTATGGGTTGCGTAAGGTGGAGTCTATTTTGCTTGAGGGTGGTTTTGATAGGAAAGATGTTGCTGTTGTTTATCCTGAGGATTTAGGTTCTTTTATTGGGCCTAATACAAAGGTGCTTGGGATTTCTTCTATGGATCCTACAGGTATGGGCTATGTAAGTAAAACTTATAGTTCTATAGTGGGGGGTGGTGAGCCTATGAATCGTATAGAGTTTCGTAAACTTGTTATGCATCCTGCCATTAAAAAGTATAAGCCAAAAGTTATTGTAGGTGGGTATGGTTCTTGGCAGCTTGAGCGTCAGCGGGTTTCTGAAAGTTATGGTGTAGATTGTGTTTTGATGGGTGGTAGGCCTGGTCCGATTGTTGAGCTTTTTAAGAAGGCTGTAAATGGTGAGCCTGTTCCTCGTATTGCCAAGGCTGATGAGTCGTTAAATAATTGGGATTATAATAAAGAAATGCCTCTTACTCAAAATGTTGCTATTCATGGTGCTGTAGAGATTTCTAAGGGGTGTGGTCGAAACTGTCAATTCTGTACTCCAACAATGCAGCATAAAATTGATATGCCTCTTGAAAAAATTATGCACGAAGTTGCGGTAAGTGCTAATCAAGGCAGTGATCATATTACTTTAATTACTGAAGACTTGTTTCTTTATGGTCAACATGACTCTAATTTTGCTCCAAATAGCGAAGCAATACTTAAGCTTTGTAAAAATGTAGCGGATTATCCGGGTGTAAAAAGCATACAGGCTGCTCACATGTCTTTGGCTCCTGTTTGTCATGATCCTAAAATGATTAGTGATTTAGCTGAAATTTTAATTGAGAAAAGCTGGTATTCTTTTGGTGGAAAACCCATAATTACCGCTGAAACAGGTGTTGAAACCGGTAGTCCGCGTCTTATGAAAAAATACATGGCAGGTAAAATGTTGCCCTATCAACCTGAACAATGGCCTGAAATTGTAACTAACGCCTTTGGCATTTTAAACGACCATGACTGGTATCCCCTTGCAACACTAATCATTGGTCTGCCTGATGAGAAAGAAGAAGACATGCTTCAAACTCTAGAATTAATGGATGACCTTAAAGATTACAATGCTTTCTATGTGCCACTGTTTTTTGTTCCCTTGGAAAACTGTGTTTTGATGAACAAGCAAGGTGCTGAAATGGACTCTCTCTCCAAGGCTAGATGGGACTTTTTTGTCAAATGCTGGGAGTACAACATTAAAATCTGGAAACCCACATTTTTAGAAAACAAGTTACATAATCCGTTTCTGTATCAAGTCTTTGACCGCGTACTTATCCCCTACTTTGGCAAACTATTGGGAGCCTATTACAGCTTAACAAGACGCGGCAGCGGAGACCAATTTAAAGAAGCTGTCTACCAGCTAAGCCTACCCATGCCTAATAACGGTAGAAAAACCAAAGGAAAAATAAAAACAAAAACTGTATAGTTAAGCAGATTTTTCTTCTGCTCTTCCTATTACTCTACGACTTCTTCTTTGTTTTGTTCTTGTTGGGGTGTTGTGAAATATGTTTCGTCAATTGGAACTTCGGGCATTGCTTCTTGCATTAAAGAGGTGACCTGTATAGTTTCAAAGGGGTCTGTTGTTGTGGTGGGGGGTTTTAGGATTTTTCTTGCGTGTGTAATGTATCCGGTGTGGCCTGTCATGAGGGTTTGGGGGCGGGTTTTTCCGCGTTCGACTTGCATGGCGCGCATCATAAGCTCTATGGTTTCAATGAAAACAAAATTGTTTTCTCGAAGAGCCTCTGTGGTTTTAACCACTTGATCAATTGTTGGGCTAAAAGAAACAAGTGTCCCTGAAGGTTTTAACGCTTCATAAGCATGAGGTATGACAAGCCAAGGGGTTGCTAAATCTAAAATAACCGCGTCAACCTCTCGTTCTTCAATCCCAAGGGTTACATCTCCATTTTTCATCTCTACACGGTCAATTAGTTTTGAACGTTGCAAGTTTTTAGCAGCATTTTTCTGAAACTCTCCTCGAAGTTCATAAGTGTAAATTTTACCTGTTGGACCTACATAATGGGCTAACGCTGTTGTTAACGAAGCGGTTCCCGTTCCTGATTCAACCACACGACTGCCTGAACCAATGCCGCTAAACATTATGATGGCAGCTGCATCTTTGGGGTACACAATTTGAGTGTTACGACTGCTCTTCATAATATAGTCGGTAAGTTGTGGCTTAAGGGTTGTAAACATTACCCCTAAACTGCTCTTAATGGGTTCTCCATACTCTTTACCGATTAACTCATCAAATCTAATAAAGCCCTTATGAGTGTGAAATGTTTGACCTGCTTCAACTTTTAACATATATGTTCGTCGAGCATCCAGATAAATCAGCGCGTAATCGCCTGCTTGAATTTTTTCGTTAACCAAGTACGGTTCCTCTAATCTCTTATGTCTACAAGCAAAATAATAATCCCAAATTTAAGCTTTGAAACACAAACCGCCACTTTAACCCGTTAAACCGGCCTTTCCATATGTCAAAACTTGCTTACTTTAGCAATGTTCCAAAATGCTTTAGAAATACTTGTTCGAGTGGCTTAAATTCATTGATTGCTTTACTAAGAGATGTGTTAAAGTATGAATTGGGAACCATGGTCAGGTTGTTATAAAGTTAGCGACGGTTGTGATTATTGCTATTTTTATGGGCCCCATTCAAAACGTTTCGGCCAAAACACTATACAAAAAACCCTCGAGTTTGACAAGCCTCTTGTTACTACTGCCAAAGGTACACCAAAAATTCCTCAAGGAAAAATAGTTGCAACATGTTTTGCTACGGATTTTTTTCTGCCCGAGGCTGATAAATGGCGTATTAAGGCTTGGGCTATGATAAAGCAACGTTCTGATCTTGATTTTCTGATTTTAACTAAACGTATCGACCGTTTTCCAGTAGTTCTTCCTTCTGATTGGGGTAATGGTTATGATAATGTAAATATCGGTTGTACAGTTGAGAATCAGTCTATGGCTACTTATCGGTTGTCGTTGTTTTTGTCTTATCCGATAAAAAGGCGTTTTATTGCTTGTGCACCGCTTTTGGAATCAATTGATTTGTCGCCTTATCTTGGTGGAGTTGAACATGTTTCTGTAGGCGGCGAGACTGGGCGTGATGCCCGTGTGTGTGATTATAATTGGGTTTTAAATATTCGTGAACAATGTCTAAGAGCAGGGGTTACTTTTTGGTTTAAAAATACGGGGTCATCTTTCAAATATGGCGGGGTAACTCGTAAAGTTAACTTTTTCAAGCAACACAGTTTGGCAAAAAAATTTTAATGTTACTGTTTTGGGTGATAAAAAACTGTTTTAATTGGGTTTGTTGTTATGTAATTGTTGGTAAGTGTTGTTTATTGTGGTGTTTTTTGTGTTTTAGGTTGTTTTTTTGTGTGTAGTGTGGTATAGTGGAGGGTATGTTGGAGTTGTTGAATAGCGAAACTAAAAGAGTGTGTGTAGAGTCTGCGGTAGTCAATGTAAAAATAATGGTTGTATTTCAATAATTAGAAGATGTCTTGTTGAATGATATAAAAACGGAATATGCCTAAAAAGAAATACCAATATATATACAATAAATATTGTATATCGTACAGTGTTAGTGACTCAAGCATCCTGAATTATTGAGTCACGAAACACTAACCTTTTTAAAACATAACAAATAACTTAAAACTCAAAATTGCCACCAAATACACACACAACACTACAGCTAGAAACCTCAACTACAACTACACCCCTATTACACTAACGCCCAAACCCAAAAACCCCTCAAGCAGTATGCTTATTTAGATCACAAAACCCTAACCCAACTTTTGCTTTTACTCCAACTTTTATTTATAATTAAAATCCTCCTGTAACTTTTGCTACTTGAAATCTATTAACACTTAAACCTCTAACGGTTTTCACATTTCTCATGTTGATGTTTTATTATTTGTGTGATGATGATGTTGTTGTTGTCGGTTGTTTTTTTGTATGTTGAATGCTCATTTATGGGTTTGTTATGTTTGAGTTCTAACTGATTGTGATGCAAATATTGTCGCCAAATCAAAGTTATTTTACTTAATATACAGCATTATTTTCTGATAAATACTTTTACCGCCTGTTTTTTGTGGTTAAAAAATAAAAAACGCTTATATCTTATATTTGAGTTTATACTAAAGTTAACTATAAGTTAAGAGGCTCTAAAAGTTATGGAATTTTGTCCAAATTGTGATTGTCGTCTTGAACCTCGAAAGGTTGACGAACAAGTGGTTCTTGCTTGTTCTAAATGTGATTACACAAAACAAGCCAGTGGCAGTCGGGCTCAAGCAAAAGTGGTTAAACTAATTCAACCTACAACTCAACCTTTTATGACCGTTGTAACAGCTGAAGACTCAAAAATCAGCACCATGGCAACCATAAAAATGAAGTGCGAAAAATGTGGCAACTCTGAATGTTACGTTTGGCAAGTCCAAACACGTGGCGGAGATGAAGCATCAACACAGTTTATGCGTTGCACAAAATGCAACCACACGTTTAGAGAATACACATAAAACCCGCTTCTGGCTTCTCCTTTCGAAAAACATTAAAGCATGATCGATATAAAAAGTATTAGAGGAACATTCATGCCAAACAAACAAAGCAAACCTTTAACAAAGAAAGAAAAAGATGAAAAAAGAAAAGCAAAGAAAGCAAAAGGCAGCAAAACACAAACCAGCTAAAAAAACAGTCTAAACCCCTTTGCTTTTCACACTTATTTTTTATTTTCCAAAACCTACTAGACTAAACCCTACACCTTTAAACAACACATATAAACGGTCCAACAAAAAATCTACATTACAACTCATCATCACAGTATAACAATTAACAATAATTCTCTGAACGTTTACTTGCTTAGTAGTTGAAAAAATATTTTTATGGCCATGTTAATCAATTATAAATTCGGCAGATACATTGAATTCATCATAATCACCAGGCTCCCTTACATAACAAATATCTTTGATAATGCGATAATTTCCGGGACTTAACTCACCATAGCAACCTTCCCAAAATATTTCCTGCTCTCGGGTACTGTATCCCTCTAAGGTATACCCTATACTAATCCATCCGAAATTATCAACAATATATGGAACTCGCTGCCAACCATCATCACGTTTCTCTTCTACAAAAAAAGACACACCATAAACATATTTTCTTGGTGTTGTATTTTTTAATATTACTGTAAGTCCTTTGGTTGTTACAGTATTTTCTTTTATCTCCAAAATTATTCCATCTAAATGAGTTTCTACAGCAACGTTGGGTTCTTTGTTATTGTCTATAACCGCTATACATAACACACAGATTATGATTACTATACATAATGCAAGTAATGCGGCCAATATTCTTGTGTTCACTTGCTAACACTTCTATATAGCTAACTTGTTCATGCACTAATATGTGTTGATGCCTAATGTATCGCCTTGTTTTGATGTTTCTGAATATAAACGTAAAGTTACCTGTCATGGCCTTGTTTAGTTGTTAATTGTTTGGTTTGTTTGTTGACTATATGGAAAATGTTAATTAATTAATAATTTGTAATGTACTCTTGTTGTGAAAATGTATGTCTAAAAATTTACCGTACTGGTTTATCAGAGAAGGCGAGAAACTTTTCCAGTGCAGTAAAGCAGATTTTGATCAAGCTATTCGGGACGGTAAAAGTGTCAAATATCGCACTTATGCCAACAAACGTGCTGAACGCATTGCCGAAGCCCTTGAAATATCCCGTATGAATCTACTTAATGACCCTCAGCTGCCAACAAAGTTTAGACAAATTCTAACGGATCCCGTAAAAGTTATTCAAATTCAAATAATAGATGTTGATGACCCTGAATTTTGGAATAAAGAAGCAAGAAACCCAAAATATCAAACAAACTTGAACGAAAAATAAACTCTCCAACATTTACTACAACCTTGCCTATGCATTGTTGAAAAACCAATTATACTCTCTCTATTTCGTTACACAGTTTGTGATCTTTACCTATGGTGAATCACTGCTAAACTCAAAATTTTTTAAATGCCGCCTAAGAAATACTCTAACCACTGCTACAATCACACCTACAAAAAGAAACCCAACCACCAACAAAAATAACGACTGATGAGCAAATATAAAATCCAACGGACTTGTTTGTGTTTGATTACCCTCAAACGTTGTAGATGGCAAGGGTAAGATTGTTGTTTGTGAAGGGGGAGACGATAAAACAGTTCCGCTAGGTATGGTTATTGTTTGTATACCACTCCAACCACTTGACACATCATGAGTTAACGTTGATCCATGAAAGCCGTACAAGTGCTCTACTATTGTAGGACCGACCCAATATCCAATAAATGCTTCAGCTTTAAAATCCACCAAAGACCCGACAGGATAATTTATAGATGCTGACGCAACAGTATGGCCTGAATTTGACTGGGCAATTCCTCCACCTCTAGAATCCCCACTATACGGTCCAGGTCCATACGAAAAAAATTGGGTTCGCCACTCTGTATCATTACCAAAATGTCCCTTAGCTTGTACGTTGTAGTATAGTTTACATTCATAACCATCTGCGTTAGTGTAGGGTGTAAAAGGTTGATTTTTTATTGTAACCTCTATTGATCGGTTATCTACGCGATAGCCTGGTTTGGTGGTTGTGGTTTCTTTTCCCGTGTAGGAGTCAACAGTAGTTGTAGTTGAAGGCGGAACATCGTAAGAGTTGTCAACAAGTTTTATAGTGAATTGTGGTATGGAGGGTTTAGGTGTTGCTTGCACAATTGTTGTAGGTATAGTTGTTAACGCAAATAGGCTTGCCAGTAACATAAAGATGCTTGTTAACGTCAAAAACTTGCGTATAGAGTTCATAATTAATATTTTGGTTGTGGGTGAATAAAAATTTTGCTTAATTTACAAAAAGTTTAATTTATTTTTTTAATAGTAGTTTTGATGTTGTGATTTGTAAGTGTTTGGTTTTGTTTGTGTTTTTGGGGTTGTTTTTGTTGTTGGGTGTTGCAGGTTTTTGGTGCTATTTAAGCTGTTAAGTGTTAGACTTGTTATTTTTTACTTGGATTTTTAAATTTTTGCTTCTATTTCATGGTTAAGGGTTGTGGAAGTTTAGTTGTTAAATTAAAAAAGGTGGGTGGGTTGGTTGCAGGTTTTAGTTTAATTTGGCGAACAGCTTTTTATTTTAACTTGTTATTATGTTCTGTTAGAGTCTGGAGTTTGTTAGATTTGGGTAACCCTTTTAAGTGGAAGCAAGATAAAGGTAACGATAATGTAGTGGTGTCTAAAGTTGTGGATTCGGCAAGGTCGCCTGTAGGTTTGAAGGAGCAGATTGGTCTTGTTACCCAGCGGCTTGATGTTCAGTCAAGGACGCTTGATGCAGCTGTTAAGCGTTTTGAGTTGCGTGATGCGGATCTTTTTAGAAAGGTGGTTCGTGCTATGGAGGTTAGGGATCAGGCGCGGGCGAATATTTATGCTACGGAGCTTGGTGAGATTCGTAAGGTTGAAAAAATGCTTACTCATGCGTCTTTGGCGTTGCAGAGTGTATCGATGCGTTTGAGTACGGTTTCTGAAATGGGTGATGTGGTTAGTGTTTTAAGTCCTGCACGAGTGTTGTTAAATGGTATTCAGTCTGAGATGTGTGGTATTATGCCTGAGGCAAGTCAAGAATTAGATAACATTGGCAGTATGCTTGCAGACATTTGTTCCTCAACAAGTACTCCATATTCTGATCTTTCAACTGTGGGTGCTTATGCAGCAAATGAAGAGGCTCTTAAAATTCTTGAAGAAGCAGAGGTTGCTGCAGAAAGTAAACTAAAAGACCGCTTACCCGAAATCATGTCCGGATATGGCAGCGGCAGTATAAACAAGCGCGAAAGCCTACCAACCTAACCTTCTTTTTCTTTTAAGGTATACTTGTTTTTGATAAACAACTAGGACCGCCGTAAAAAAAGTTGGATGACGCTTGTCTGTTAAATGAACTTTTACCTGACAACACAACAAAGGCGCTACAAGAGATATTTATCACAAGATTGTGTGCCTTTAACCTTTATTGTTTTGTTTTAGACGTAATTGAACACTAAAAATGGTGTGTTGATATAAATGATGATGCTGATGATTCTTGTTGTTTGGTGTATAGCGTGTATGGCGGTGGAAATGGTTGTTGTTGTGTTGTAGCCTGATTATGTTTAATTTGAAGAAAAAATTTGTTAAAAAGGTGTATTATTGGAGGTTAAAGTATGGTACTAGTATGTCTTCCATGCCGTAGAAACCCTTTTTTTGGTTGATGATGCTTTTTGCTGCAAACAATGCTCCATTACCAAAAGCTTCACGCGTTATAGATTCATGAATTAGCCGAACCGTTTGATGAGGAAAACCAAAAATCAGTTCATGACGTCCAATGATGCCCCCTGCTCTAACGGATTTTATATCTGTGTTTGGCAGACCTAAGGTTTGCGAAATTTTAATAGCGGTACCTGAAATTTCTTTTTTATCTTTAAAGTGTTCTTCAATTAACTCTATATCTGTATAGGGCGCAATTGCTTTAAGAATTTTAGCTGCCAGCATTAAAAAATTAATGCCTATGGTAATGTTAGGTGACCAAAGTATTCTTGTTTGCGTGGATAAACTTTTTAGATAATCAATTGTTGCTTCAGGATAAGCCGAAATTGCTGTAATAATACATATACCTCTTTTAGCAGCAGCTTCCCCATAATCTAACACTGCATCAGCAGATGAAAAATCTATTACCACATCCACAGGATATTTCTCAAACAACTCATCAGGAGTATATTCATCCATAGCAAAAATTACCCCCTGCGTATCATCCTTAATTCCAAGAAACTCGGGCACAGATCTATGTTGCAGATTTGTTGACTTTCTAATAACCCAACAAAGGTCCGCTTCATGATTTTGTAACAGTACCGTCGCAACGGCTTTACCTGTTTTGCCAAATCCAAAGAGACCTACTCTCATCTTTTTCACAATAAACCTTACAGCTTCACACGATATATAACTTTCCAAACCACACCAAACAAACCTAAACCAACAAAAACTCTAAAACTCATCATAAAACAAAAACAAACAACACTAACAATAAACATCACACCAAAAATACTCCTCAAACACACCGCAAACAACCCAAACTCCAACAAACAACCCTACTTAAAATCACCCACAACATCAAACAACAAATTCACAATCAACCCTCAACAATAAACACCAACACAACACAAACCCCCAAAGTCACGCCTTCTTACAAATGTTTAACAACAATCTCTTATCAATAAAATAGTTCAATGAAATGTGTGGGTTGGTGTGTTGGACGTAACCCGCCTTTTGTTTATCCTGTGGCATTCGGCTAATCGGGCTACCCGCGCCTTTTGTAGAGGGTCATCAGCGTCTGTTTGCCCTTTCCACTTGCAGGACGGCCGTTTCATCGCTTCCAAATTGACTAATCAGCATTTTAGGA
>WQYG01000031.1 GCA_009781395.1 Candidatus Bathycorpusculum sp.
ATACATTTTGGGTTTTGGCATACAGCGTTATTTTGGCTTCTATGTCTACCTCGTGGCATGTTGTTCACAAATATTGCATATAGCAACCGAACTATAAAACATATTCTATATTAGGACACTGCCGAATATTTGATAGCGTTACATAGATATAATTTATATCTATGACGTGTAACTTGTTAGTCTTGTAAAGGGTTAAAAAAGCCATGTTTTTCAATTTCCGCCGATTATTTCAGTTTTGTAGATATAATTTTCTGGGATTTCAGGTTTAACCCAACAAGACACAAAACAAAAATCAGATTTACCTGTAAAAAGCATAACGCGATAGCGTCACACAAGATCTAAAAAGTGCGCAGGGAATTTTCAGCTATCTGTAATATAGGTATTCATAAATCCAAGACTATAAATGAGCCAAAAGCTCCTGAAAACAATTTAGGACACAACGTGGACGGGTATTATAGACTTATGGAAACTGTTACTTGTCAAAAATCAAAAAGACAAATGTAACCATAAAATGAAAATTTGCAAGCCCATATCAAAAGAATCATGAAAGAGTTTAACTTTAGTTTCCCTAGTGCCCATCCACTCGACTGGAAATTCTTTAACTTTGTAGCCTTTACGTTGAGCGCGAACAAGAATTTCAGTATCCCAAAACCAATGGTTAGCAGTAACTTCATCAAGTAAAGATAACAACGTTTCACGTTGAAACGCTTTAAATCCACATTGATGATCTTTAATTTTAGATCTAAGAACTAAACGAACCATAAAATTGTAGATTTTAGAAATAAAAATACGGGTAAGAGTACGTTTAGCGTTACTTTGAGAAAGTCTTCTTGAACCGGTAGCTAACAGGTAACCTTCCACTGTAACGGCATGAATTAATTGACTTAAATGCTTAAGGTCAGTTGCCAAGTCTACATCCATGTAAATTAAAACATTACCGTTTGATTGACGAAAAGAATTAGATAACGCCTTACCACGACCTAGTCGTTTATCACTATGCAAATGACGAACATAGGATAATTGAGTTAATTTAGCAGCTTTTTTATCTGTACCATCAGTGCTGCCGTCTTCAGCTATTATTATCTCATAGCTACAACCACAAGTTTGCAGTGTTTGACTAATTTTTTCTACAGTCTGCTCAATTATGTCTACTTCATTTAAAGCCGGAAGCACAACTGTAACATCTAGTTGCATGTTCTTATTTGGGTTTTGTGTTTTTAGAACACCCATTGATTGAACCACCTTAAACTTTCAGATGTCGCAATAGACACGGGTGTGCCAGAGATTACCGGATAGAACAGCACAAATAGTGCAACTACCGCTGTGAAATAGACTATTGCAACAATTTTCATCCAATTATATTTCCAATACTTGCTAATAAAATACGCTGAACCAAGACAGATAATGGGTACATTAACATAGTAATGGTAAATAAATAAACCACGACTTACAAAAGCGTAAGGTAACCACTGAGCAAAGAAGATAACCATAAGAAACATGGCTGAAACATCAATTTTAGGCATAATACGTGTTCTAAGCCCAACAGCAACTTTGAAGAGACAAAAACCTGTAATGGATAAAATTGAGGCAAAGCCAACCCACCAGACTGCAGGGTTACCAAATAAACTAATTGTTGAACGCATACCGGCAGGCAACGTACTAACATAGAGCCAGAGAGGTTTTCCAATTATTGGCCAACTCCAACCAGGAGAAGAGTAGGGATGATCAAGACCAATGGGGGCAGCATGATAGGAGAACATAGAATTCTGAAGATCAACTACACCAACAAATGTTCGGCCAATAAACATGTCAGGAATGTAAGTTAAAAAATATACACCTATAGCTACAATAATGAAGGCTACCACATAAATGTAGGGATAATCAAATAGATCGTAAAGTTTAGTTGAAAAATCCTTTTTGTTTCGCACTACCTCTAAGAGGCGCAGGGTTGCCAAAATGGCTAATCCACCTAAGAACCCAAAAAGCACCAACCATTTAGTGGAAAAACCAAGAGCAAAAAACATAAAAGAAAGAAACAACGGCAAAACACCGGCAGATTTCCAACCTTTCTTTACGACATTGCTAAGGTATATGAAGAAACATAAATGGGAAAGCAAAGAGAAAAACACAACATACGTATCAGTAATACCTAAACGGGCCTCAGAAAAATGCATAAAATCAAAAGTAAACAAAAAAGCAGCTGAAAACCCACCTATATAGGAGCCAAACAGTTTTTTACCTAACAAAAAAATTATCGGAATCATCAAAGTGCCAAAAATTACACCCATTATACGCCAACCAAAGGGGTTTAACCCAAAAAGAGCAATACCTGTTGAAATGATGAGTTTACCCAAAGGCGGATGAGTCCATTCATAAGGCCACTGTAAACGTAGATATTGTTCAGAGGTTCTTGTAAAATATACTTCGTCAAACATTGTTTCAGTCATATACGTGTTAGGCAACACAACAAGATGTTGTTCATCAACTAGCAAGTTAAAATTCAGAGCGCTGTTTTCACTTGTGATTGAATAAATAGGTATTATTTGACTATCTTGGCCAAGAATGGCTATCTCATTAATTTCAATATTTGACGGTGCCTCAAACTCTAAACGGATATATTGAGTTACTTGATAAAGGTCAGTGTTATTCCAGTTCATGTAAGCAAACGGATAACCAGCAACAAGGGTAGCACTTTCAAACCAATTATCAGGTGGTTGTCCAGTGAAAATTTTTATCGTGCTGGTGTTTTGACAATCTTTTATGTAAAAACAAAGTTGGCTAACATATACGGGTTCTTTAAGATCAATTATGGCAATTTGCGGTGTGGTGGTGTTTTTTATTGTTAAACTATTTGAGGGTACTTGGGTTGCACCCAAATTTATTACAGTAGCAGAAAAAAAGATTATTGATAACAAAACCATTATCAAAACATCTTTTTTATCTACATTTAAATTGAAGTCAAAGTTACGTTTCATGTGCAACTCTCTTTTTCGGCAATATATTGATGAATAGTTATTTGCTCAGGTTTAAACACTGTCTTTCCTTTGAGTTCACTCCACAATAGTAATGAACCATATAAAAACATAATCACGTTGGTGACACCAACAACTATAACTATTATGTGACCGGAAAGGTTTGGCCCATAACTGTAACCGGCATTAGTATACAAATTTAACCAGTACAAGACATAGGCAACATTTGTCAAAAAAGTTGCTGAGATAACACTGTAAAATAACCAAACTTTTTTAGTAAAAGGTAGCATCAAAGACAAAACACTAATAGTCGGAAACAGATAACGCTCATGAATCCGCGTTGGCAACATAAAAAACGCAAAAAAAAGCATGAACGCTACAAAAAATATCAACAACTGATCAGATTTCCCCCAACGTTTATTCAAAACATACAAAGTAAAAACCGAAAAAACTGCAAACATAATCCAACCCAAAATAAATAAATAACCATCAGAAAGCCACATACCAAATAAACCCCAAGTATTAAACGCATTAATGGAAGTAAAAGCATATCCACTATACGCACCAAAATAAATGTCAGCAAGAAAAGTCACAGGATTACTCCACTGCATAGGCAAGATAACAGCAAAAACTGTCACAGTAAACGCTATAATAGAAAACATTAACCGCTTAAAACCATTTTTCTTAAAAATAATAAACACAATTAAAGGCAACAACGCTATCGCCTGAGGCTTAGTCAAAATACCAACTGCAAAACTTACCGCAGAGAATTCAGGCTTACCTTTTAACGCAAAAATCAACGAAACCAACAAAAACAAAGTATAAACAGCATCAAACTGACCCCAAACAGCAGCATTAAAAATCACCGCAGGATTAAAAACATAAAACACCATAGCCAAAAGACTCAATTTAAAACTCAACCGTTTTTGAACAAAAAAATAAATTAAACCAGCAATAAGCAGATCAAAAAAACTGGGAACAAACTTTACAATATAAGTAACAAAAGGCGTCCCAAACAAACCCAACATCTGAGCCAACGAACCAAAACCCCAAAAGAGGTAAACATTAAAAGGAGGATAATCACACCAACCCACAGCACTGTAGAAAACTCGAGGACCATAATTAGCAGCGGTATTAAACCATGAAACAAAAGTATCCAAATCGTTTTGATAACCTTGAAAGGAAAACAGCAAAACACGAAGTACAAAAGCCACACATAACAGACAGATAACGATGAATATTTTCTGTTTATCAAACTTCAAAGTAAACGCCAACAAGAGTGATAAAAATATTATAGCTCAACAAGGATAAGTCTTTTCCAATATCACCTACAAACAAGCACATTCACGAATATAACAACAAAAAACAAGAACATAATACAACTAACAACCTACAACACAATAATGTATTAAAATGTACCATACATAAAACATGAGACAAAACTATTTGTAGCTAAACAGCATTAAACTCTTGGTGGTTAATTAATCGTTTTTTAACCCTTAAATAAGCACAGTTGGAAAAATGGATGGCTGTTAAAGAGAAAACTCGACTAATCGTTTTCGATGTTGAAGGAGTGCTCATTCCTAGAAACATGTTCTTTTTCCAAGTTGGCAGAACTATGGGTTTTTTCACTTTGATACAAATTCTACTATACCGATTACTCTATGAAAGCGGCATTATTTCACTTGACGTATCACTTAAACATATTTTTAGAAAATTAAAAGGACAAAAAATGGAAACCCTGCAACACATTTTTAACCAAATTCCAGCTACTGCAAGACTACAAGATTTTTTTACACAAATTAAAAAACAAGAAAAATGTCAGATAGTTCTAATTAGTTCCAGTTTACCCACGGCTATTGTTGAACAGTTCGCAGCTTGTTTGAACGCTGATTATGCATATGGCATTAACGTTTGTGTTAACAACGTAGGAAAGATAACAGGAGAAATCAGCGGAGAAGTCATAGAGGTTAACGGTAAAAAGAAAATTTTACATCAAATATTAATTAAAACAGGGTTAAATTTACGGGATTGTACAGTAGTTGCTAGAGATCGAAATAACCGATGTATTTACACTAAGGAAACCAAAAAAATTGGTTACAACCCCAACTTTATCATTCGAATTAAATCAGACCATGTGGTAATGGGAAAACTTGCAGGCGTTCTGCCAATTTTAAATGATAAAAAAACTAAATGGTCTTGTCCCTCAGTTAATGATTTAATTCGAGAAAACATACATGCCGCAGGCATATTTACACCTATAATAGCTCAAATAATTGGCCTGCTCCCAGTAATAATCTTCATAAGTGGGTTATCAATTGTTTATTTAATATCTGAACTTGCACGGTTAAACGGTAAAAACCTACCACTCATCTCAGCAATAACACGCCATGCCGCTTCACAATCAGAACTCTACGGTTTTGTGGCGGCACCGCTATATTATGCCATAGGAATTCTACTTACACTGATAATCTTTCCGTTTCCAGCAAGTGCCGCAGCAATTGCCATATTCACCTTAGGCGATAGCGTAGCCTCAATTGTTGGAGGCTCACTTGGCATAAAATTAGCCTTCAATAAAGGCAAAACCTTGGAAGGCTCACTTTCAGGTTTTGCCTGTGCTTTTCTAGCAAGCTGCTTATTTGTTGCACCTTGGATTGCAGTCATTGGTGCAGCAATCGCCATGATTGTTGAATACTTACCATTACCAATAAACGATAACGTCTTAATCCCAATAGTAACAGCCACAGTATTAATGCTACTATTGCTAATTTAAAATTCTACAATAAGAGCATGTTAAATTCTGGATAAACATTCATACCGAAGGTACAATGGACTTGCCAGATTTAGTCAAACGAGAGCGCCTTCAGCACATACATTACCAGAACTAAACAAGCACACTATTTTTCTTTTCTAAAGGTAATCAATATAGCACTACGTATGCCTACAGTATTTGCCATATAAGAATACGTGACAAATTCCCAACCCTCTTCAGTTCGCTTGTTAATCAATTCATCAAGACGAGCCACATCAATCTCATTAGCCCTATCATTAACCCATTTAACAGTTGTTACTAAAACCTCACTTTTGTACTCAAACATTAACATCACTTTTTTATTTAAAACCAGCCTATACATAATAAACTTTGCTTCACAATTCAACAAGGGATACAGAGTCACACCACATCACAATACACCACCACCAACACTTTATCACCCAAAAAATCATCACAAACTAAAAAACGCACCTACAACAAATACAACTATTTTACAATTTTAGAATCAACTAAAACCTGCTTTTGTTGATGACTCAATTTCTTAATTTCACGCTCTCGCTTCATCGCTAAACCACGAGAAGCATGCTCCTCAAAATACACCAACTTTTGCGGTTTATGAGACTTAGTATATCTCGCCCCTCTGCCAATTTGATGCAAACGCAGTCTTGTCGCCACATCTTTTGTGTAACCTGTGTAAAAACTTCCATCACAACACAACAAAACATAAACATAAAACACCAAATAAACTACAACCCCCAAAAAACACATAATCTAAAAATAAAGATAAACAAACAAACACCCAAAACAGAGAAACAGTTAATTTTTATAATCGTGTCGCTGGAAAATTTAAAAAACCAACCTTTTAAACCACCAACAAATTTAGTAGTTACGTAATACGTGAACATGCACATAAAAACTTAAACACATCATTAATATGTAGGTTTTTTGGTACAAGTGAAATGAAAAGAAAGAGGAAATTATTGAACCATTTCAACGCGTCGTTTACCGCGGGACATACCAGAAGTTCGAATTTTACCGCTAACTTCCAGACCGAGTAGTAAATCGTTAAAGTCTTTGAAGCCTAAATCTTCAAATTCACTACGCATTTGACTGAACAGTTCATCATCGGTTAAATCACCTTTTTTGCTCAAAATCCCCAAAAGGACAAAATGAGCAGGGCGAGTTTTCCAAGTTTTAATTTGTGGCATAACTTTTTCGCTTCTCCTAAGTTACAGGTGTTGCTGACTTTTGTACTTGACGGATAGCTTGCATGAAACCTTTGTACCATTTCTCCATATCAGGTGTAACAGATGGCCCCACTTCTTTTAGAGCGTCTTGGAAATCTTTGTTTGTCACTTTTTGAACGTTAGCATCTCGTCGCAACGCACGCATTGCTGCTTCACGACACAAAGACTCAATATCGGCACCGCTGTAATATTTAGTGATAGATGCAAGCTGATTTACATCAACATCTTGATCAAGAGGCATGTTTTTTGTGTAAAGTTTAAAGATTTGGGCCCGACTCTTATCATCAGGTTCGGGAGCATAAATTAAACGATCAAATCTACCAGGACGGATAACAGCAGGGTCAACCATATTGGGACGGTTAGTGGCTGCAATTACCACAATATCATGTAAAGTGTTTATACCATCAATTTCTGTTAGCAATTGGCTGATTACACGTTCAGAAACATCACTATCAGATGCGCCCATTCCACGGTTAGGAGTTAAAGAGTCAATTTCATCAAGAAACACAATAGCAGGCGCAGCCATACGGGCTTTACGGAAAACTTCACGAATGGCTTTTTCTGATTCACCCGCCCATTTGCTAAAAATTTCCGGCCCTTTAATTGAGATAAAGTTAGCTTCACTTTCAGTTGCAACCGCACGAGCAAGCAAAGTTTTACCACAACCAGGCGGACCATATATAAGAATACCCTTTGGAGCACGAATACCTACACGGGTAAACATTTCAGGGTTTTTAATTGGCCACTCAACAGCCTCTTTAAGAGACTGTTTAACATCGTCAAGACCACCTATGTCATCCCAGTGAACAGTAGAAACCTCAATGTAGACTTCACGCATAGCTGTTGGGGTAACTTCTTTGTAGGCACTTGTAAAGTCATCCATTTTTACCTCCATTTTCTCAAGTACTTCAGGAGGTATGCGTTCTTCTTCAATGTTAATTTGAGGCAAGTAACGCCTTAGGGCTTTCATAGCAGTTTCTCTACACAGAGATGACAAATCGGCACCTGTATATCCATGGGTCATAGCTGAAAGCTTGTTTAAATCAACATCCGTAGCCAAAGGCATACCACGAGTATGAATTTGAAGAACTTCATGCCGTCCACACTTATCAGGTACACTTATTTCGATTTCTCTATCAAAACGTCCAGGTCTACGCAGAGCTTGGTCAAGTGCACTGGGTCTATTGGTTGCACCAATAACTATTACATTTCCTCTTCCACCTAGACCATCCATGAGGGCAAGCAATTGTGCAACGACACGTCGCTCAACCTCGCCAGTGACTTCTTCACGTTTTGGAGCCAAACTATCAAATTCATCAATAAAAATGATACTTGGAGCCTTCTGCTGGGCTTGCTGAAATATCTCACGTAAACGCGCTTCAGATTCACCGTAGAACTTACTCATAATCTCTGGACCGTTAATGCTGTAAAAGTTGGCTTCCGATTCGTTTGCAACTGCACGAGCAAGCAAAGTTTTACCACAACCAGGCGGACCATGTAGTAGAACACCTTTTGGAGGTTCAATTCCAAGACGTTGGAAAAGTTCGGGATGACGAAGAGGTAACTCAACCATTTCGCGAACACGCTGAATTTCCCCATGTAACCCACCGATATCTTCATAGGTTGTACGGGGCAAACCTTTTCCTTCAGGAACCGGTTCATTTAGAATTGTTAAACGTGTTTCAGCGGTTACTTTTATAATACCATGAGGGCGAGTTTTTGAAACTGTAAAGGGTATGGCATGCCCTAACATCATAACTAAAGTGGTGTCACCTTCGATCAAAGTGCGCTCCATTAAACGATTTTTAACAAAATTTGTAAAGTCCTCATCTACATTAAGACGCATATCAACAGGTGCCAAAGTGATACTTGAGGCTACTTTCACTTTAGCAGATTTTACAGCAACATACTCGTTTATGGCCACTCCACAGTTTTTACGGGTAAACCCATCAATTCGAATAATGTCACGATTTTGATCCTCACTGTAAGCAGGCCAAGCAATCGCACTTGTAGTTCGTTTATTGACAATTTCTACAACATCGCCAGCACTTATACCAAGCTTTTGCATAGCTCGCTGATCAATTCGGGCTATACCTCTGCCCACATCTCTTTGTCTTGCATCTCCAACACGCAATTGAACTTCGCTCACGTAGAACTCTCCATAATTAACAGCCGTATGAACTTGTTCAAAAGAACAATGTTCCTATATAAACTTTAAAGCGCAACAACTCAAAAAAAACAACAGCAAAATAACAGAGTTTAATGAAAAACAAGTTACACAAAGAAGAAAAGAGAGACAAATAAACTAAAGTGCTAAAGAAACGTTTTAGACTTTGATTGACTCTAAAACAAATCTTGCCGTGATTACATCTACTTCAGTGACCCTGACATTTTTATACTCTTTAGCTTCACCTACAATACTTCGCACTATAACGGTGCCACCATCAACTTTAGCATAGATCACATCACTGAAAACAGTTTGCCCATCTAAAATAACATTAAATTCACACATAACATTTCACAAAATAAATAAAACATTTCACCTATAAATAAACCACCCTTAAATATACCAAAAATTAACAGACCCCCACATCAAAACAAAAAGTTATAGTGCACACTACCACACACATCAAAACTTGCAACAATTATCAACCACACAACTTACACACAAACAAACCACCCACATTAAAACGACAAATACCAACAAACAATCACCACCCAAGTTTTTTAGAGTATACTCCTACTTTTCCTTAAACACCTAAAATGTTAACACAGTTCAGAATGATAGCGCCTATTTTGATTGTTTTATTGTTTGCAGAGTTTTTTCTGCGGTTGAAGCACTGAAAAGCAGATCATCAATAGTTGCTGTAAAAGTAGCCAACTTTCCCTCACAAACAATGTCAGTTACAACTCTACAGCCGTCATTAACAGTGTGTATTTTTACCTCAAACGGTGCTTTTAAATTGTCAGGTGAAACAGCTTTAGTTACGACCTCAGCTGTTTTAGTATCAGAATATTCAAGTGTTATTGTCGCCTGCAAGTATCTCACCCTTTAACTGTCGCCCAACTAACTCATTAACGGTAATAATAAACCCTTCAATTTGATCCAAGCTCACTTGAGCACCAGCTGCAATGTTATGCCCACCGCCCTTACCAGAATGTTTCTCAGAAGCTAAACGCATAACATCACCAAGATTAACCCCTCTCTGTAACGCAGCTTCCGTTGTACGAGAAGAGATTTTAAACGAGTTATCACCATCTACTTTAGCATAAGCAATGAGAGGTTTTTGATTGTTAGCTAAACCTGCAACCATGATAGAGGAGACTGTTCCTACTATTTTTTCGTTAATGTAGTCTTCGCCATTGATGACATAGATGTTATCTAGTTCTCTTAACCGTTCAGGTTTCTCTGTAACCCAACCTAGATATTTGTTGATGTTTTTACGATAATCTTCAAGGATATTGTTTGATTCTTCAAGAGCGGCTCCCCGATCACCCATACAAATGGCAATTCCAAGACTTGGACGATCCATACGACCAGTAGAATTCAACAATACAGAATATTCACGAGCATCCCGAAGAGCAGTATTTGACTCCTCATTAACTAAGACATAGTTGTTACCTATCAAATTAGAAACTTCAACATGTAAACCTTTGGAGAGCATATAGTCTGCAAGAGCAGAGCATAAGCGTTTCTTTTCATCCTCATTAAGATCACTTAAAGCACGAAAACGTCCACCTTGTTTGAAGTCAATATTTAAGGTTGCTAGAAAAGCTAAAGCTTTATCCTCTTCACCACTTAAACCTGGAATGAAAGGGTTAGTGGTAGTTGCCAAAGTGCGGTGAATTGGACGAGTTTCTCGACCAAAGAAAGTTAGATCTTTCTCCACTTTCATCAAACCTGCCTGAGTGGCGTCTTTGAGAATTAACTCGTTTAAGCCACCAAAGCTGCGCTGATCATACTTGTCTTGCATATCACCAAGGGCACCAACTAACGCAACAGGTGCTAAATCAACGTTTTTTTGGTTTAAGGCTTTAGCTACAAAATAGGTTACGCCTGATCCACTGACTTCGGTTGCCCCGTTGATACCATGTTCGTGAGGGTTCACTTGAGCAAAGTTTGAATTATCCACTTTGGCAGTAATTTGGTGGTGATCCATGATAGCGATTTTTGTGTCTGAAACTTTTTCGTTTAGTAACTGTAAATAACCGCTTCCAAAATCGGTTAACACCACAAGATGAGGCTTGTCAGCAATTATATCGTTTATAATTTTGTCATCTACCCACTGCATAACACGTACACGATAACGTGCATCAAGTCTATGAAGTGCTTTAGATATGATACCAGCAGCTGCAACCCCATCGGCATCTAAATGTGAAAAACAGTCAATAAACCCGTCTTGCTGCACGGTTTCAAGTATCATTTTTGCGGCTTTATCAGCAGCTGATAGGAAAGAATCTATTTGAGTTTGGTCTGCCATACAGGGTTCCTCAAGGGTAATAAAAAGGGTTAATTAGATTTAAAGCTGGTGTAAAATAAAAAGTAAAAAATAAAAGGTTGGTTTAGAATATTGAGGCAATTTTTGCTTCGTATTTCCAAGTTTTAGCAAGTTTTCCTTCACGTTTATAGTATCGTGAAAGTTTATGGATTTGGGCCTCAATTACCTGCATGTTACGTTTATTGTGCAGGTCTTTTTTGTTTTTCTCCATGTGAACTGCTAAAGCTTGAGCTTTCTTCATCATGTTACCTAGATCTTCAGGTATTGATGGAGTTAGATTAGCACTCTTGAGAATAGCGCTTATACTTTTACCAGTAATTGGTTTAACTAATGGAATTGCATACTGATCTCTAAGAATTGTGCCTATCGTGCTTAGTGTGTGACCTTCTTTTGCAAGTTTAATAATGAAGGCTTCTACTTCTTCAGGCTGATATTTACACCAGCTGGGAGGCCTTCTGCTTACAGGTCGGGTCGAGTGAGATTTTCCTTTTTCTTGTTTGGGCATCGTTACACCTTAATTATGCACCCTACAAGCACAGTGTGGAGATATTTAAAAGCATCGCAAATATTTACACGCAAAAACCCATGCGATTTTAACTGATAACGTTAAAAATACAGATATCAGGGTTTTTCGGTAAATTCCATGACAAACACCCACCAAGGAGTAGTACCAAAGCATAGTTCTTCAGTTACGTATGAGAAATTATCTGAAACGTAAAGTTGTTCATAGACTTGTAGGAAAGTTAGAGTTGTATTATAGTAGGGCACTTCAACGCCGCCGTATTCAAATGCGATGATATACTGCACATTGTGTTGACTACATAGTTCAGTGAATTCAGTAAAGTTAAAGTTTGGCACATATGCATCGACAGCCACTTCAGGGTACTGGAAAATTTCTATGCCACGATCACCGCCTGCCCATAAATAGAACTGTACCATATCTCGATTGAAGAGGTTACAGGGTAATAAAACCATAATTGATTTACCATCTTCTATATTGTTTAGGGCATAGTTAGTGGCCCCTTGGATATCTATGGGCGGTATGGCTGTTGAGTTGTAATTGTATGTATCATATACACTATAAATCATGGCACTTGCCACCACAACAACTAGAACCCCTGAAGCAACTTTAGCCAAATGTTTTTTACTTACTGAAATTGGTTTTTTCCACATTCGCTTCAGAGCTCCACCTAACCCGAGCACTGCAACAGATGCAGATATTGCCAGTGTAGGAAATAGTGGTACCACATAACGCCAATCCTTATTGGATATAAGCGTAAAGAAAACAAAGATAACTGCAAACCAAAGTAGGATAAACTTGTCTTCATGACGACGACGCCAGACCATCCAAGCTAATCCAGCTAAGCCTATAATGTAGCAGAAAAGTGAGATGGGATGAAAATTATTGTGTGGCCAAACCATCTCTATGAAATAAAAAATAGGCAGAGGAAAACGTGAGCTGTAAACAGACCGTCCAGGGTTACCGATTTGAAGGACATAAAACCATTGGCCAAGAAAACCAGTCTTATAAACTTGAAAGGCAAGAATAACCCAAGGGACCACAACCAACACTGCAGCAGTTATAACTATTTTGAATTTTTTAAATACCGCTTTCACCTGTTTCCGTGCCAACAGAACAATACTTAACAACATTATCACACCTACAACAAGTATCTGATATTTTGCCAAAAAACCCAAACCAAGAGCTAAACCACTTAATGCAAGCAATTTATCTTGGCGAGTGTTTAACCAACGATAGAAACAAAACAGTGACACAGTAACGAAGAATATCAATATGGTTTCCAGCATCGCATGACCGGAAAGCCAAAAGAACCCAGGCATTATGCCTAGCATAATGGCTGAAAGTATACCAACTTTACTACCGTACAGGTAACGAGCAAACTCAAAAACTGCCCAAAGTGCAAAAAACGCAAAAAAAACTGAGGGTAGCCTAGCTGTAAAAAGACTGACGCCTAAAATTTTGAAGGATATAAAAGTAAGTGTATCAAAGAGTGGCGGATAGAAAGCATTACCTAGAAATTCACCATAACGCCCTAGGTAAAGAAGAGAACCACTGCTAAGGTGACTAACTTCATCCCACAATAAAGGATACCCTGTAAGAGCAAACATAAGAATAACAGAATAAACTGACGCAAAAACCAGAAAGAGAAGACGCCACCGATCTAGAAGAAACATACGCAACCGAGTACCTCCTGTAGAGAACAACAACTGTAGTTTATCCCTAAAACTTTCAACTACAGGCTCACCATGAGGTTTATCGAACAAAGTCTCTTCCATAATTATTCATAAATACAACAAGATAATAATATGTTTATGGGTTAATTGATTATCAACTTTAAAAACCTAAAAAAAGAGCCAAAAACAGATCTAACAACATAACGCAATAAAATGTTAAAAATTATCATCATCTCAAACACAAAATCACCCAATTCTACCAACTCAAACCAAAGAAGAAAAACAGGCATACCCTCGACAACATAAGACAAAACGTTGGAAAATAAAAAACTATCTAAAAACTATGGGTAAACAAAAAATATTGCGATTAATACAGGGCAGATAACAGGTTTAACCCATATTTTTAGGAGCTGTTTTGTATAAAACGGTTATGTAATTGTATGCTTCAAGTGCGGCAGTGATACCTTGACCTATGGCTGTACCAACCTGTTTAACTGGATGGGTTGTTACATCACCTGCAGCATAAATACCTGAAAAACTAGTTTCTTGTCTCATGTTAACTTTAATGTATCCTGCAGCATCTGTTTCCACTCCAAAAGTTTTTGCCACTACACTATTAGGCACCTCACCTACTTGTACAAAGACAGCATCAACATCAAACTCTGTTTTCTCTCCAGTGACATTATTTTTTACAGCTAACACTCTAACTTTACTATCTCCCTTAATTTCTTCAACCTCAACATTCCAAAGCACATTCACATTAAATTTTGAAGTAACATCTAAGACCAAACTATGTTCAGCTCTAAAAGTAGCCCTACGATGAACTATAGTAACATGACTTGCTAAACCAGAAAGATACAAAGAGGTTGCGCACGCCGAGTTACCACCACCAACAACAGCAACTTTTTTGCCCTTAAAGAAGGGTCCATCACAAACACCACAGTAACTAACGCCCCTACCATGAAACTCTTTCTCACCTTTAACCCCGACAGTTTTATGATAAGCCCCTGTAGCAAAAATCACCACCTTAGTCTGATACACAGCATTATTAGTGACAACAACCTTTATTTCACCCTCAAATCTTACCGCTTCTACCAACTCAAGCTCATGTACAACTGCACCAAAATTTTTGCATTGAGAAACCATTCTTTCAGATAATTCACGTCCACTAATTTCAGTAAACCCAGGATAATTCTCTACTTTTGGCGCATCACTAATGTTTCCACCAGCCAACTTTTCGTCAAGCACAAGAGTCTTAAGACCACTTCTTACAGCATAAATTCCAGCAGCCAATCCCGCAGATCCAGCACCAACAATAATTACATCCCAACAGTCCATAAACATCACAAAAAATATTGCTTAAACGACCTAAAGAAGCATTCGTCTAAATTCACACCATAAATTAACGTAAATAATATTAGCGTGCACAACTAGGTGAAAGTGGGAATATCATTGGTAAATCGCGGTCTTTACGTTGGCAGATTCCAACCTTTCCACATGGGCCATCTTTACGCCATAAAAGAAGTCTTAACAAAAGTTGACGAGTTAGTAATTGTTATTGGCAGTGCTCAATATAGCCATAATTTAAAAAATCCTTTCACTGCCGGTGAGCGTTTAACTATGACACGGCACGCTCTACAAGAAGCAGGTGCAGATTTAAACAAAATATGGATTGTCCCTGTTCCTGACGTACACCTGCACATGCTTTGGGTTTCAGCTGTAGAGGGCTACACACCGAAATTTAACAAACTTTATTCTAATGAACCACTAACACGGCGCTTATTTATAGAAGCGGGTTACACTGTTGAGAGCATCGACCTTTTTGAACGACAAACGTATGCATCTACATTTGTGCGTGAAAAAATGCTTAAAGACGAAAACTGGTCAGTTCTTGTTCCAAAAAGTGTTACCGATTTCATACATAGAATTGACGGTGTAAACCGACTTAGGGATTTAGTGCGTACCGACAGAATCTAATTTTTCCGACAACTAAAATTCATCATCAACCCTATAAAGGGGGTTTTTGATGTTTTGTATTGGGCTGTTAGAAGCCAGCTGTTATGGGGTTTTGGGGTTTAATGATTTCTCGCAGTAACACTGTTGCGTAGCATCCTCGAAGTAGGGTAAATTCTAGTAGGGTTGTTAATTCGTTGTCTTGTTTGGAGATAATTGGTGGTTTAAAGTTTTGTACAGGGGTTAATGCTGTGCGTAGGCTGCCTTTGTTGCTCATATTTGAGTTATCAGTGATGTGGAAACTGTTCAGGTTTACCTTTTCTTGTTGCAAGATACATTGTTCGAGTTCGCCCATTGGACCGTTTGAAAGTTTTTGTTTGAATCCAACAATGGGCAGGGCTAGTCGCATTTTGCCGGAGGATAGGGCTTCGTTTATTTTTGTTTGATTTTGGGTGGTTACTGTTTGAGACATGTTTACCATGGGTAGTCCAGTGCGTTCAACTCTGACTACAAAGTCGCCTACTTCAACTTTATTTAGAGGTAGGCCTGCTTTGATGCGTTTGCTTAAGAAGTGGTTAAACAGGTAGGATTGGTAGGCCTGTATGAATAGGGCTTGGAGTTTTAGGGGTAAGACGTTAAAGGCTTTGATGAATTCGTTTGGTTTTTCGTTTAGATATTTTAGCATTATGCGTTCATATCGTAGTTGTTTTGGATAATGTTCTAATGCTGCTTTAAAATCGCGGGTTTGTTGGAGTTCTGTGCGGGCTTGTTTTGATTCATAATGTTCATGTGGGCTGGGGTTTGCAAGAAAGAGTAGGGCGGCTTTTTCAAAGTTGCCTTCAAGAATTGCTTTGCCAACGAGGTGAGTTATTGGACGGGTGGTGCCGAAGCGTTGATGGCCGTAAAAGTTTGGGATGCCGCCAAGTTGGGTGACTTCGTTGATTGTTTGATTTACTTGTTTGTTGACTATAGCGGGGTCTTGGGTTATGTTTGTGATTTTTATTTTGAAGTGGTTTCCTAAAAGGTAAAATACTGATAGGGGATTGCGAAGATATCCTACTGGGTGGATGTTAATGCCTTTTATGTTTACTTTAGAGATATCTTCCATTGTTAGGTTTTCGATTGTAACATATTGTGCGGTAACTGCTTTAGCATCTTTTATGCCGGCAATTTGAATACTGTTTTGTCCCAAGTCAAGTTGGCTGGCAACGTTTTTTGTTGCTAGAAAAGTATCCCAGTTTTGTTTAACTAAAACACAGAGCAGATGTCTCTGACGTTCTAATGAGGCGCCCAATGTAGAGGTTGTTTTTTGTGTTGGGGTAATGGGTGCTTTTGAGCCATCCACTAAAAGTTCTTCAACTTGAAAATCTTGGGTTACACCTCGAATTCTTCCACCTACGCCACTAGTTTGGGTTGCATAGACGTTTATACCAAGCAAACAATCAATTTCAGGTACAAGCTGCAAACAGGATTATCCCTATAAGAGTTTAAGTTTGCCTGTTAAGCGGTCAATCAGGGCAGCAGGCGCCGGACCAATACCAAGACAGGTTACTGAGCCTTCAGGAATCTCTGTTAGGCCTCTGTCTACAATTAGAGCATGCGGAAGCCCAAAGTCGTCTGCAGCTTCTTCTAGTTCGCAGAGTTCTTTTTCACTTGTAACTTTTAGAGCAACCTTTTTTTGGCCTTCATATAACCAAGCTTCCCACCATTTTTTATGACGCATATAAGCTTCTTGAGCAGCTGAAACCGCTGCATGCCCTGCCTGAGCTGCAATTTTACCTTTGCTCATCTGCAAATCACTGCGGAAAACTAGGACCTGTTTATATTCAAAGTCACCCATACATTTCGCCTTGCTAAACTGTACACTTCAATGTTTTAAGGGTTTGCAAACAAATAAAGCAACCCAAAATATCCAAGTGCCACAAGCATTGCAGGTTTAGTTGCAAGCTGCATTAACATTTGACCCTGATAGTCAATTTCTTCTACATCACATAAGGCTTTAGCTACACCAAAACGATTACAGAAACGCAAAACTGAATCCCAACGTTCATCTGAAAGTGAGTTTAGAAACCGTCTAAGATGTAACATAAAAGAAATATCAAAGTTTAGAGTTTCGTTACAGCGTTTATGGTAAACACTAAGGGACTTAGCTGAAAAATCGCCTAACTTGAGGGCAGATTTAGCAACACTAGCAGCAATTTCGCCACATGTTAAACCGAAAATAACACCGCCCCCCGTTGTCGGTTTTACTTGTGAAACAACATCACCTACTGCCAAAAACCCGTTAACATACGCTCTATTAATTGGACCTGCTAAAGGAATAGCGTGATAACTAGTTTTAACAATTTTTGCGCCTTTAACTTGGTTTTTGACGATAGGGTGTTTGGTCATGAGATGTTTTAGATAGGTTTGAGGGTTTCCATGGTTTGTTGCTAAACCAAGTTTTGCTGACCCGTCGGGGCGTGGAATAAGCCAACTATAAAAACCAGGTGCACTACTACCTAGATAAACTTCAACTGCGTGTGGTTCAACATCGTGGACTTGGTCGATTTCTGTTTCAACGGCATAAACTAACCCTTTTCCGTCAATTCCTCTAAGCCCAGTTTGATGGAGCAGTCTTGAGCTTATGCCTTCAGCGTCAATGACAATTTTAGAGGAGACAGTGGGGTGGTTTTTGATGTTTATACCTTTGACATAATTATTTTCAATTTGCAGAGATTGTACTGTGTGCCCTAGATGAAAAGTTGCTCCTGCTTGTTGTGCTTGGTTGGCTATGTGTTGGTCAAATTTTGCTCTGTTTAAGGCGCAAGTTACAGGGGTTTTTAGGCGAATTGAGAATTTGGTTCCTGAGGGAGAGTAAAAGTTGGCAGCATTAAAGATGTTTTCTATTATACCTTTTGGAAGAGGGTAGTAGCCTAGAGCTTTTAGACTGCGGATGCTTATGTGTCCTGCACAGTGAGAAGGCAGCCCCACTTCTGCATGTTCTTCATAAACATCTGTTTTAACGTCCAACATTGCTAAACGTAATGCTGCATAGGAACCTGCAGGTCCTGCACCCACTATAGCTACATCCGTTTGCTGACATTGATTTTTCATTGCAATAGGGTAAGGGTTATTTTACTAAAAAAGGAATCGTGTATTTTTAAAAAAGATCCTCCATGCAAATGGGCAAAACGAGATGGCGTAGTTAAAGAAAGATCTGATTGGCGAGATTTGCAGCCCACTTTGGAGGTTGACAAACTTGTTTTTCTTGATGAGGCTAGTATTAATTGTGCTATGACTCGTTTGCGTGGTTGGGGGGAGAAAAACGCTAGGGTGGTGGATTATGTGTCTGATGCTCGTTTTGAGCGTACTTCCACACTTGCTACTGTACGCCTCTTAGGGGCTTTAGGACAATATTATTTGTGCCAGCTTTCTCTTGCATTAATGTTCTCTAGGTAGTTTAGGTAGCAGAGACGTTTGAGGTTTAAATTACAAGCACGGCTGAAAGCTTCTTGTTGCCTGCGCGCATCAAGCACTTTACGTAGTGGCAGAGGGTTGTCTCGTTTTAAAGTCGAAAAACAACCCTCAACATTCGAACGCCTATGATACTCTTCTAACCACTTCTGCGGATCAGCCATCAAATCTTCCAACATCTTACGCCACGCTTTACTACCCTTCTGACGCAAAGTAGAGCCCCTCTTGGGATAAAAACGCGCCACCCCACCCACACCAGCAACCAAATCACAATTACGTCTAGACAAAAACGCAGAATCCCCCGCCACCAAATTAATCCTCTTATAACGCTTAGGAAGTGTCTAATAATAACTTGGACAAAATAAGTTACGATTTTTTACAAATAGTATAGTTCCACTCACCATGAAAATCATCCTCATCCACAACTATAGAATCAAACTCTTCATCACTAAC
>WQYG01000032.1 GCA_009781395.1 Candidatus Bathycorpusculum sp.
ACAAACAAACAAACAAACAAACAAACAAACAAACAAACAAACAAACAAACAAACAAACAAACAAACAAACAAACAAACAAACAAACAAACAAACAAACAAACAAACAAACAAACAAACAAACAGTGGAGGGTTAAAAGAGAAATTTTAGCACAAACACCGCCACCGCCATAAGCAACAGTAACCCCCAATCTTGACGCCTAAGAGGCCTCTTCTTTACCTTACTTTTCCGCCGCCTTTTTTTCTGCACAGAATACACTAACACCCCTCCCCCACATTGACCGCGCTACGCTCATATGTGAAAAAGGAGCGTTGACTACCAAAAACCCTACGCGACCGAGCCAAACGGTAAATATAATATTGCAACTGCACCTTATTTTCATCCATCATACCCTATTACACCCTCCAGCGAAAACAGGACGATAAAAATTAAAAGTCAAGGTCCGCAAATTATCAGCCGACCTAACCGCCAACACAATATCACCCGCATCATAAACCGTTAATAGTGTGTGGTAATTGCTGCAATCTCGGCTACATTTTCCAATCTGTATCCACGCCTCGTTCTCTTCTTTTGCATTTTTTGCTTTCACCTTAACCTCCCAAGACAACAAGAGATCAAACGCTTGATCAAAGCATAAACTGTAGCGTGTTGGGTCTTCAGGAAACGCAACATCATTATACGCTATACTGTCCTGTATCGCCTCTTCAGAAGGATAAGCAAGCACCGACGCCAACGAAAAAACAGCAATAAGACCAGTCTCGGACGTCATTATTTTTTATCCCCCTGATAATCTGTCCGTTTCCATTCCGCATACTGTAACTCAGGGCCACAGCCCGGGCAATGCTCACCACGTCGGCCTTGCATCTGACTCAATTTCGCACAAGACCCACAATTCCGAGACACCCAACCAACAGAACTCAACCGATCAACACACTGTGCAAGATGACTAATAACGTCATGTAAGACATCTTTTTGTTTGCTGCTCAAGTCTTTTTCATAGTAGAAATTTTGGAAAAGCCCCATTTTCGCGGCTAAATCCCGCTTTTGCTCTTCCACACCGTGCCGGGTATCGTGAGAAGGTGGGGAACAAGGAGGAGCCGACATTTAAACAGCCTCCGTCATCACTTCTTGAAAATAAATAACAGTCTCTTCTGCATCCTTAATTTTCGCGTTATACTCTGTTTGTAGGTCTTCTAGTTTGCGCTCAAACTCTTCTTTTAGCTCAGTTACTTCCAGTTTTGAGCGTTTTATGTATTTTTTCGCGTCGTTTTTTCGCTCCGTTTGCCACTCGGGAAAGGGCGCAATATTGTAACTATTTTCGCACTTGTCACATTTCGCGTATTGAACAAGCTTATTTCTTTGTGAATCGGTGAAAATTTCACGTTGACCAGGGGGCACTAATTCCATTTTTCCTCCCCTGCACCAGGTGCAGTCTTGAAATGCATCTGCGCTATGAGAAAGGGTTTCTTCATACGCTTCCAACGTTAGATGCTTAGTCACTGCACATATGCCTCCATTATTGGTGATTCGGTGAAAAATTCGCAGTCCGGGTTATTGCATAGGTACACAACGACCTTTTCACTGTGCCCTAAGTACTTGTTATATTCTGTGTCTATGAAGACTGTGGCGGGTGCTCCGCACAGGGGGCATTTCGCCAATTTACTTTGATTTATTTTGTTTGACATTTTGGTTTCGACTCCATTTGGGGGTTTTTGCCCTTACTATCTTTAATAGTAACATAATATATAAACCTTATTACTATAAAGTAATATTACTATAAAGTTTAAACGAGCAAAAAAAAAATAAAAAATAAAAACAAACTACAAATCCACAAACTTGGAACGCCGCGCAACAACCCTCAAACACTTCCGACCACCAACACCCTCACCAACCACAGACCACACAAACACATCCCCCGCCACCAACCCAAACTCTTCAACAATCTCAACCGGAATAGTCACCTTCAGACTAACCCGCTTATTCTTATTCGCAACATTCACAATAGAACTATACTCCCTAACATCGCCATCACTCAACACCATTTCACCTCCACAGAAAAAAATATGAAAAGCAGAAAAACCGCCCAACTAGAAAGGATCATTAAGACTAACACGCCCATACTCGCCATTATACACACTTTCGCCCCACTTCCGCATAGTTGTCAGGCATTCATCTTTTAGTTTCAGCATAGCTTGCCACTCCATGTGGCTAACATGGACCTCTGTTTCTGTTCCCTTGTGGAAAAGAACCTCATTATGAAAAGTTCGATTAGCCTTAATTGCTTGCTCAATTTCATCTTTATTTGCCAAAAATGTGGCTGTTTCTTGCTTTTTTGCATCTTTGCTAATTACGGTTCTATCGAGTTTTTTAAGCGTTGGGTTCCAGACCAGGTTTTTCCTAGTTTGCTCTTTTAGTCGGGTTATTTCTTGCCGAATTTTTTCAATTATTTGGTTTGACATTTTGGTTTCGACTCCATTTAGAGGACTTTTGTCCTTGCGTTTTTAATGGCAACACAATATATAAATCTTATTACTATAAAGTAATATTACTATGAGTATAGAAACAAAAAACATAAAAACCACAAACCCCACAAACAATACGGAAAACTAGCAGGGTTGGCTTCGACTCCATTACCTGCTAGTAATCCACCCGTAAACAGGTATCATTTTTTTACATCTCAAATAATCGATAACGTGTGTTTTTGCATCGTTTCACCTTTTCACCTACTACATGGTTTGGTGTGGGTTGAAACGTTGCACAGTTCTATTGGAATGCGTGGTGTTTCCTGTGGAACAAGGACGCGAAAGAAACACGCTATTACTAAACCGCCATAACGTAAGGGTTTAAGGGTAGCCCCTCAGCATGTAGAGGCTACCCTATTGTTACACAAGGTTTTTTAATCTCCCTCACCTAGAAAAAAAGGGAGATTCAGAGATCAAGAATTTTCTTAATCTCTGCCACTCGGGCACTGGAAATGGTGTAACTCATCCCGTGCCCTGTGGGGTGTTTTTCAACGTATCCAAGTTTCAATAGTTCTTTCATGGTGGCGTTGATTTTTCCGCGGTCTTTTCGTGGCAAGTAATGTTTCAGCGTATTTAGGGTCTTGTGATGTGCGCATATGATGTCATTGTTGTACATTTTTCTGAGGATTCGCTCTTGTGCTTCTTCCATGTGGATTGCTCCACACTTAGATAAAGGGCAACATAGTATATAAATATTATCTTCAAAAACTACAATTACAACACTCAGCGACAACAATACTTATATTTCACAACACCATAACAATAACAGGAAAAACAAATGACAAAACAAAACAAAACAACCAAAGGCCCACTAGAAAAAATATTCACCAACAACCCCGAAGCAAAAATACTAGACACCCTAATAACATTCAAAAACACCGATATAAGCAAAAACGAAATCTCCAAACTAAGCGGCGTAAGCTTCACCCACACCCTAAAAGCCATACCACACCTAGAACAACAAGGACTAATAAAACACACAAGAAACGTCAGCCTAGCCCACATGTACCAATACAACACAGAAAACCCAACCGCCATAATACTAGCAAAATTCGCACACGAACAAGCAGGCGACAACCTACAGAAAACAATAGAGGAAGATAAGAGAAGAGAGAAAGAAAACCCAACCCCAATCATAGAACAAGAAGCCGGGCAGACCTGCCTAATGCACAACTGCCTATATAACACAGACAAAACATGCACCACACGCCCCAAAATGAAAGGCGACATATGCCAAACCTACCAAGAAACAGAAACATAGAGGGGTAATGTATGACTGAAAATACTGCTAACACCACGGAATACAAGAAAGCAGCCCTCTATCACCTCAACACCCAACAAGAAACAACCATAAAAAACATCACCCTCAAAGGACTCTACCCAAACCTACATGAAAAACAAACAATCAACATAGATTTTGAGGGGAAATCTGAAACCTACGAAATTCTAAAAAAAGAAGAACATAGCAACGAACAAAGAGGCAACTATACACACCTCACAATAGAAAAAATACCTCAAGAAAAAACATAATTAAATTAGCCATATCCCACTATTTCTAATGGCTCACCTATCCGAGGTAACTCTTTTTCTACATGTTGCCTTAACTTTTACCCCTCCACAGAACCAAAAACAACACCCATCCTTTCTAAATCCTTATCTATTTTCTGCCGTATACTCTGCATCACTAAAGCATACTCTTGCAACTCTTCCAAAGACCACGGCCTTAATCCACCAGTAACAAGCTTAACAGCATGATCCCGCAAAAGCGTAAACTTGAACGCCACATACGCATAATCAAGCCCAAGCCGAATAAGCAACTCTGTATACTTGTCAGCATTAATGTGTGTGAAACCTTCACTACGCATCCGCTCAAGAAACTCGAAAATTGTATCCTTAGAAACTTTTTCACTCACACAACATCACCCACCTTAAGACACTCAAAAGTCTTAGCTAGTTCGGTTTCAGTTTTCTGACGCATCCCACATACAACGGCAGACAATTGTTGTAGTTCTTGCTCAGAAAAAGGAAAATAACCCACACGCACCAAACCTACAAAAATACTTCGTATCAAAGAAAACTTGTCAGCTAAAAGCTCACAGTCTATAATGACGCGCAGCATAAGCTCCGTTTGCTTGTTTAACACAATTTTTTCACACCCAACCTCTTTCTTCAAAATTTCCAAAAGATTTTGCATTTCCTCTTTACTCATATTTTCACTCATAACGTTTATGTTCCTCCATTATTGCCACTATCTTGACTTGTGACATCTACCCAACGTCCACAATCAAACTGGCGACGTTGTTTCTTGAAACATTCAGGACACGACCGAAAAACCTCAAAATTCCCTTTCAAATTCCATTCAAACTCCACAGCATGAAGCTCACAGAAGCGACATTTAACACCGGGTTTAAGGCGTTTAAACTCATAAACAGGCGTATTGTCTTCATATTCCACACAGTTTTCATTTTGGACAGGATGGACAGGATGGACAGGCATTTTCCCACTAGAAATAATTTCATTACAATTATTTTGAGTGGGAAAAAGGGTGTCCATGTTGTCCATCCCGTCCTTTTCTAAAAACTGTGGAATCTCATTTGTTTTTTCAACAGGTTTATTTAATTGCAGTGTCTGCTGTGGACTATTATTTTGCTCTTCCCCTTCAACTAAAGGCTGTTTGAGTTGAATACCACACCACACAAGGACTTTTCCTTGAGCGGTATTTGTACGTTTATTAACTAACCCATGCTTACGGGATAAACTATACTTTAACTTGTTCTCATCCACCTGAAACACACCATAAAAATCACAATAAACACAATAATCCTCCCAAACCCTAGCCTGCTCAACCTGCCCCGTCTTAGACTTCTTAACCCGCTCATGCACCCACGCAGCCACACTATCACTATTACGCTCATACTCAAGCCTATTTTGCTCCTGCGACAAACTCACAGTAAACCGACCATTAAGCTTCAACCGCTTCAAACCCTCAAGCATCCAATTAAGTATACCACTACGCTCAACCTCACTTTCCGTCCACCTTTTATAAAACTGCACCACCTCCCCTTGCCCCTCCAAAAACTGCTTCTCCCACTTAAGCAAAATCAAACGCCGCTTAAACCCTGTAGAACTATCACTAACCCTAGGATAATTGTTGCCACTAAAATAAAATTTAGCATAATTTACAAAGTTTAACGGTTTTTGCACGTTCTTAAGCTCAGCCCGTATCATATCCCCGCCCGTTAACTGTTTAAAAATTGGCGTTTCAAACAATTTCTTAGTTTCGGGTTCGTTGCTAATGTTGGCGAGTTTGCCGTAAAAGTCGGCTTTTATGAAGCGGTTTTCGCTGTTTAATTCTTGGAGGTCGTTGTGGCAAATGTTTTCTGTACCTATCAAGTTTTCAATAGTGGATAAATAGGTTGATTTGCCATTGCTACCATCGCCTACCATGAATAGTGCTTTGTGGTGGGGCATTTCGGGTAGTAGGGTGTAGCCTGCGTATTCTTGAAGGATTAAAATGTTTTCAGGTGTCTGCACTTCACTTAACCATTGTTTGAACAGGGGACACTCAGCTGTGGCATCATAGGTTAAAGGTAACTTGTAGGTGAACATGTTTTTAGGGGTAAACTCGTCTAGTTGCCATGTTTTAAGGTTTAATAACCCGTTTTTAACAGGGATGACATCTACAAACTTGTTTATTTCGTTTCGTTTAACGTAGGAATCTCGTTTTAAGTGGTCTATTATTTCTTTAGCGTAGTGGCTGGTTAGTTTCTGTTGTAAAACGGTTTCAAGTAATGATTCTATCATGCGCTCAGCTGGTGCATAGATGCCGTCTTGGTAGTAGTGTAGTTCCAAGGTGTCGGTTGGGGTTTTGAAGGTGTATTCTTGTTTTAGGGCTGTTAAAATTTTTTCATAATCAATTTGTTTATTGTTGATTTTTTGCACTATTGTTGTTTGGGTGTTTTCGTTTGAGGGGGAATTTGGGGTTAGGGTTTGTTGTTGGCTGGTTGGGGGTGGGTTTAAACTATTTTTTAGTTTGTTTGTTATTGGGGGTTTTTGTTTTATGGTTTGTAGGGTGCGTTGGAGGTAGTCAGGTCTGTCTAGTTTGGTGCGGTAGCGGTGTTTGGTCATGATTGCGTATATTGTTGGTTCATCAAATTGGTAGGTGTGGTAGAGTAGGGTCATGGTGGCCATGTCAGCTGAACTTGTATCAAACGCGTATTTGCTGTCGTCGCCGTTAAGGAGTCGGTTTAAATCCGGATCCAATGCACACAAATCTGTTAGGCTTTGGCCTTTTCCATTGCGTATGGTAATGTTTGCTGTTACTTTTTCCTGTGGAGGTTCAAATGTTGTTGTTGTTTTTGTTTGGCTTTGGCCTGTGGGGACAAAATCCTGTGGAATCTCTCCTCGGCATAGTTCGGCTATAGGGTTAGTTTCTAGGATGGTGTAGTGTCCTGTGCCGTTGTATGTGTTGGGTTTAGCGGGGTTTAAGGGCACATAACTGCCGGGCGCCACTACGTACCAGTTACACGCGCGAACTTCGCCGCAGCCTGCAAACCCATTTTTCCCCGTTGCGTTAACACAGGGGTCTGTTGGGTTGTTTAGGTAGTATTTGTGGAGTTTGCCGCTGCTGGTTTTAACAGTCAAAGTTTCTTTAGCAAATGTGTATCTGTTTGGGTCGTCGTGATCAAAAATTACCAAGTCATGCCCCGTAGCCATGATACCTACATTGCCACCTTGTTGTAAGCGTTCAAAAGCCTGCTGGGGGGATAGTTGGTTTTGGGGGTCTTGGAGGCTAGTATCTTTGGGGACGTCGGGGTCTTTACGATGCCTATTTAACTTTACCATAACAGGAGTAAACGGCAACAAGTTTAGGAAGCGTTCAAGCTCCAAAAAATCTGTCCCAACTCCCCCAGCTGAGGTTGTGGTCAAAGATGTTGGCCTCCGTTTTTCTGTTTCAGCTGGGGCATTTGTTGTATTATTTCGCCGTCTAAGGTTTTGCCGTTATCGTATTTGTTGCGTTTTACGCCGTCGGGGCCGTAGGTGCCCCATTGCTTAAAAAAGAAAGCCACATTTTGCTCCTCACACTGTTTTTTAATGTCACGCACCCACATAGGCTTCATAGGTCGTGCTTGTGGACCACTTTCCCCGCCTACAATAACCCAATCAATACATTGCAAATCCAAATCTAAACCCCCCAGCAGAGGCTCACAACTTAGAAACCGCACCTGACAATCTAGATCCCGCAACCAATCAACACGGTATTGCTCGCTTCTTTTTTCAACTGTGGTACCTAACCACACGTTACCTGGGATGTCTATGTTGTGAAAGTACTGATACATCCTAAGAGCACGCTTAGTCAAAATCTGAAAAGTATGTTGTGGCGTTTGCCAAATAGTTTGCATCACCCTATCAACAAACTCTTGTGGAACCAACTCGTGGAATAAATCGCTCATGCTGCATACAAAAATGGTAGAGGGCTCTTTCCACTTCAACGGTTCCTCTAAAACCGTGGGATGACAAGCAACTTTAAAGCCTTGGCTATACTTTTTTTGTCCCATACCCCGCAGTCTGGCAGTCATAATTTCCGCATAACAATACCTACAACCCTCACTTATCTTGCTGCAACCTGTTACAGGATTCCAAGTACGCTGTGTCCACTCAATTCTTGTCACCCAAAAACCCTCCTACACCCATCCCCTTTTTGTTTTGCAGATTTGCCTGCTTCCATTCTTCTATTTGGTTCTGCGCTAAATCCGTGCCAAAATTTAAACCAAAAATAAACAGTATACGAACTATACGACAGTCAGCAGTGGCTAAGAACCGTTTCAAAACCCTACCACAATCCTCCACTTGCTTTAACTCGACCACATCAGTAGTCTTGTTAAACACTTCTCTACGGTGATCTTCCCACATTTTAAGAATTAACCGCACGATTTCTTTATCATCCAAAACATACCCATTAGCAAACTCGGACTTGTAAACCTCATGCACTTCACTAACCATTAAACAAACATGGCCTCCCAACATTTAGTATGATAAATTTTTTTCAAAGACTCCCCGGTTGATTGATTACGATGCAAAAACGTCACGGCATCGCCCACTTTAATAGCCCGCTCACAACGATGACAATAAAGAGATAAACCTTGGCTACGACGCGAACTATAATTTTTACCCGTAACAACATAACTACGAGCAACCATCTACAACCCAGCCTCCAACATCTTTTTTTGTTTTTGTTGCCATTTCTCAGCTAGTTGGTTGCGCCAATTATTTGCTGTGTCTATTTTTTGTACGGGTGCGTAGTGGCAGTGGGGACAGTGTAGTAGCGTTTTATAGTTTGGCGTTGGCTTGTATTCATCGGGCGTGGTGGTGTGACGACTGCAAACATTACAATAATAAAGATGCGTCATGGTAGAGTTGGCTCCTTTTCTGTGATGTTTTTTATCCAAGGTTCAAAGTGTAGTAAAATCAATTTTCCAATGGCCGTTATAACATTGGTTGTTACAGCATTACCCAACGTTTTGTAACGTTGCGTATTACTAATTTCCACCCGAGCACCAGTAATTGTTAAACCATACAGGGTCCAATTATCAGGAAAACCCTGTAAACGCTCACACTCCACAGGCGTAAGTCTGCGTATAACCTGATTTTCATTAATCAAAGTTTGACTTCCACCTAACGTCCAACTAGGCTTATCTAACGTGGATCGAACTCGCCGTTTAATGTTGCCCCCTGTGTTATCGCCTAAAATCATAGTCACGTTCCCACCGCCTGTACCCATCTGCGCAGTTAATGTGGGAACTATCCCGTCATAAACACGCCACTGATCATCCTTCCCCCCACGTGGACGAGGTTGCACAATTAATGGATCACTGCCGCCACCTTTGCCAACGTGAGACGTAACAGTTGGCGCCACCTGCTGAGTCACGAATGTGTGGCCTCCAATGTTGCATTTACTGTACTGTGCAGTAAGCGTGGTCGAAACGTTTTGCCCTCCAACTTTTTTACCACCGCTGCCACTGCCTTGGGGGATAGGAAAAAATGTTCCTCCACCATACCTTGGAGTTGCAAGATATGCGATAATGAACACTCGTCGGCGTTGTTGAGGTACTCCGAAAAATTTGCTGTCAAGAACCTTCCACTCGCAAATATACCCCAAGTTCCCCAACTCTTCAAGGATTGCTTGGAAAGTTTTTCCTTGTTCGATGCTGAGGATCCCGGGCACGTTTTCGAGAAGAAGCACCGGGGGTTGTTTTGTTTTTGCAATTCGTAAAATTTCTTGAAAGAGTGTGCCACGTTGATCTCTGAGTCCTTGACGTTTACCAGCCACGCTAAAGGGTTGGCAGGGGAAACCTCCGCACAAGAGATCAAACTCGGGGATATCTTGGGTTTGGATGTTTCGAATATCTCCTTCGCATAGTGTGTTGTTGGGCCAGTGACGTCGGTAGATGCTTGCAGCGTACCTGTCCAATTCATTAGCAAACACTGTTTCAAATTGGGTTGAGGCTTTTTCAAGGCCGTATCTGAAACCACCGATGCCTGCGAAAAGTTCACACACTCGGATGCACTCATTCACGCGTTTGCCTCCAAGGTAATGGTTGATTCTATTTGATTCCCCCAACACTCCCAGCCCTCAATGTGTTGACGAGCAAAAAGTTCTACTCTTGGTAAATCACCCATTAATTGCACAATGCGGTTGCGTGCTACATCAGGTTTGCGAGAGTGTTCTCTTCGGGGTTCTATGATGACCTGTGGAACCTTCATACTTTTCCGTTTCGGATGCCCCCGAAGACCCAGCAGACAAAGTTCACTGTTACTTCGTGTCCAATGACCCCCACCCAAAAACAGTTTAGCCCTTGTTCTACACGGCTTTACCCAAACAAACACCACCGTCTTAAACTTGAAACCCCAAGCCTCCATAACATGCAGTGCATCAGGTAAACAGCTGGGCACCACCCACAAAAACAATGCACAATCCTTAGCTGCCAACTCAACCACAGGCAAACTCCTAATGTCTTTTGTGGACATTAACGGATAATGCTTACGCACTTTAGCAGCGTACTGGTTGTTAAAGCTCCAAGGTGGATCAGCATATATAACGTTAAACTTTGGGGTTTGCCGGGTCAGGTTTTCCACGCCTCCCTTGACTGCCGCAACAACCTATTAACTTGACTGTCCGTGAAAACATATTGTTTCTTCGCCTCAGCCATCGACAAGGGGACAAAGGGGCAGTCCAACCCGTGAGCGTGACCGTAGAGGCGACAAATAAGCGGACGCACAGGATACACCAAACACTTATGCTCAGCTGAGAGCAAAGGACAAGTGGAACCGGGTTTAATGTTAAACGTTACCATCCCTCGTACAGTATCTACAAAAACCGCCGGACGCGTAAACGTAATCTTGTTTTCCTCACAAAACGATATTATATTTTGCATTTCCAGTTTACTTATGATAATGTTTCCACAGCAACCCCCACACTGCCTACAATCAAGTTTCTGGGGGATTTGACTATAAATCTCTGTTAACGTTGGCTTACGCATTTAACGTAGCTCCATAAATTTTATTTGTGATTTCAGAAAAGCGTCTATTTTCACACTTTTATGATATCTCTGCTTAAGGCTTTTATCAGTGCTTGGATTGGGGCTTAAATGTTTAAAGTTTTGATAACATCTATAGACACAATGAAGAATTATTTCTAATTCGTCTTTACTACACCCTCTAATTGTAGAGTGCATCCCGGACTCATCATTTTGTTGGTATAAATGAAAAGCAACATGACTATACTTGTTTTCCACTCTTAGAAAACTAAAGGCCTCTTCAAGTTTTTCACTATTTATCGTAACAAGTAACTGTTTTTCTTCGTCGGTTAATTTACGTAAAATAGTGTAATACGGATTTAGTCGATGTTTATCTTCCAACTGTTCCAAAGCATTACGATACAACCTACACCAACCCCTCCTTGGTCGTCATTGTTTTGGGTTTAAAATTACTTGGAATTTGTATAGGTATACATCCAACACATGGACCCCGTTTATCACTTAGACAGTGGAGTTCATGTTCGCATTCAAAACACCTTTTTTCATAAACATTATCATAATAACGGTGATTGTTATGATCAGGTTTACTCACGTTTTCTCACCCTCTCGGCATACGCTTTATGTTTTGATTCATCCAAATAGCAGGTTGAACAAAATTTGGCTTCCAACCTATTACAGCCATGCAAATAACGTGTATACACAGTCTCATCCACTCGACCGCAGTTTTCACATTTAAATTCTAAAGCCAAAGGACACCCCTGCACACAAAACCCCGAAAACAATAAAGCACCATCCACAGCCTGTTTAGGACGAAGCATCAACTCTACACGCTCACCTTGAAACTCGCATATATTACCCCAACAACAAATCGACACCCCATCAACCTCTCTGCGACTTGGACAAAACTTGTCAGTACAAACATGAAAACTCAAAGCTTCAAGCCTCCTAACTGTATCTCTTGCTTAATAGTTACCATCATTATCCTCATTTTTACCTCAACCTGCATTTTATAAAAAAAGAAAAAGGGGTTTTCGTGTTAGGTGTCCTCCAACAATTTAATGTATGAATCACCTTTGGGGCTGTAATGTAAAATCACGTTTTTGCCTATCATGCTGTAATCAATATCTACGCCGCTGTTGCGACCAACATTATACTCCCAATTATCAGTGATTGTTTGTTGTATAGTAAAGCTGGTTCCAAACCAATCTGTATCTATAGTCACCAGTTTTCCGCTAACTGTGTAACCCATAAACGGATGCGTATAACTTCTATAACAAAGATAGACACCACCACAAACCCCAAGAATAATCAACACAACAAATACCTTACCAAGATCAATCTCCATACCCTTCACCTCCCCAAGTTTCAATTATACCCAAAACGTATAACCATAAAATACCCTTCACCAAATCATGCCTTCGTACAAGAGTTGAATGAAAAGTTCCCAAACACCTTAAAGATTGGGCGCCACAAAACGGACAAATCATTCTTGCTCCCACATCTCCATCCAAGCTTTCTGTTCGGCAGGAATCCACTCATCTACAATTGCATTGTTTAAGTTGTAGTCTACCACGTGTGGGGCGTTATTCCACAAATCAGAATTTTCCTTAAAAGTAGTTAAATTACGTGCCAACATTTCAAACGTAACAGTTTCATGTTTTTCTTTATACTGTTGCCACCAGCTGCGCCACTGTCGCTTTTTTTCTATCTGTAGCCACTGCGCCAAAGTGTCGTCTAAGGAAGGTTTACTTGTCTCTGTCTTAGGTGACCACTCGTTAAAAAGAACACAAGGCTTATCAAAAGTACACACCACAGACTCAGAAATGTAACGCCCATATTTACAAGTCAAACAGTTCTTTATCACTTGGTTTTCCGTCCTGTTTTTCTTGTTTGTTTTAACGTTAACTCACTACGAGTATACCCGCAGAAATGACAAACATCCGATGGATCAGGCCTGCGGCATCCACAACGTTTCCACAACACCAAATTCGTGTTTGAAGGGGTTGTGGGGTATTTGAATCTATGATTATTAGGGGTGCACATGTCACGTTTCATGTTTTCATTTGGAGGAACCGGTCGAGATTTTGAAGTAGAAGGCCGAACCGTAAGCGCAGCAGGTTTTGTCATCAAGGTGCCTCCCCACATTCCAAACTATACTCACACCAAACACAAAAATTGTCTTTTTGTTGCTGTGGAACCATTTTTTGTTGTTCTGCTTCAAAAAGCAAACACGCCTGTTGCTCAAAAAAATTGTAAACATCCAAACAATCCCCCACCGTCACAGGAAGAACACGTATACCTTGCATGTTTACATACATAATTTGAGCTTGACTACAACCTTTAAGGTCAGCATAAAACCGCACCTGCATTTTATACTCCCACATAGGCTCAGAAATGGAGGCTAAGTCTTTATCGGTAGTTTTCAAATCCGTCATAACCCCCTCAGAGGTTATAAAATCGTAGCGACCACTTACTTGGCAAGGACTTTTTTTACATTGATAAAGAACAGGTTGCTGATTATCTTTAAAACAGGTTGTTAGGGCAGCATCAAAGAGTTTACCTCGGGAAAAATTGTAAATAGACTGCTCTGTTAAAGCTTTAGGCATATAACGTTTATAATACGCTTTCCGTACACAGCCTAACAAGTCTGTAACACTATACCTAAAAGGCACCCGCTTATGAATCTGAAGGTGTTCAGCTGAAGGCTTTACAATTTGAACTTCAACCTCATATTTGCTTATATCAGAAATACGCTGCTGCAACTCAAATGGCAAACCCTCAAACATTTTAAACATCCACCAAATAAACTGTTAAAGAAAAATAGGCTGTAGAAAAAAAATAAAGCGAAGGGTTATGCGGGTGCATAGACAAAGCCTTCTCCTTGTTGGTATGTTTTTTTGTTTATGATGCGGATTCTTTTGCCATCCCAATTGGCTTTGTTGTCTGTAAAAGTGCTTGCCAGGTTGGCTGCGTTTTCTTTGTTTAACTTTACCTTCATTGAGGTATTGTTTGCTTCTTTAATCACGTTGATAAAGCAGACTTCTTTGGTTTTTCCCTCATAGGTAACTGCCTCAAAATAGTAAGGTCCAACTATACGGAAAAAATCGCCTATAGCACAAGTTTTAGGCGACACATACACGCTATTAGGCTTAACATACTCCTCCATCGTCATAGAACTACTACTACTACTATTACTATTAGTACTATTGTTGCCACTAACACTATTGTTATTACTATTATTGCTCACTGTATTTTCACCTCTATTGATATTGTTGTTGTTTGTAACTAGAGTGTTACTTTGAGGAATAGGTGGAACCACATGCACCACCATGGGGGGTTGGGGGTTGGGTTTGGGGAAAAAGAATTCTGTTTGCAGAGTTTGAGGATTTTTACGTGCTTCCCCATTTAAAATTTGAGTGGCTTTAAGCAACCCCGTTTTTTCTAAATCAACATCTGCAAACTCTACCGCAGGAAAATCAAGCGTTATCCCTTCCCCATCATACTGCCAATGTGTAGCCCGTAAATAATCCCCACTTAAGAAAAACGCAATCTCTTTTTGCAAACTATAAACCCAATCAGGCGTCTGCTCATACTCCACCTAAGAAGCCTCCGTTTTTGGTATGTTTTTGAATTTTTTTGTATGACACTTTGGGCATTCTACATACGTTTGAAAACTCCACTCACGTTTACCACTTAAGGGCGGTTTGATGCAGACAATTAAATCCGCTATAGCTAACTGCGCTCCACATTTAACACATTCATAAAAGACACGTTTCCAGCCTAAAGGCATCCAATCCTCAAATCTATCACTAACCTCACCAGCCACTTAGATATCCTCCACAGGTTTTAGGCGGTTGAAAATTTTGTTGTCTTCTGTGTTTTTTGAGCAACAAGTACACCAGGTGTCAACGGTGGCTTGTTCTTGAGGTAACATAAGAGTAGTTTCATGCCCACAGACGGAGCATTTGTAGCGGTAAGGCCTTAAGAGCTCTTTATTTTGTTCTTTGTTTTGTTGTTGTTGTGTTTGCTGAACCTGCAGTAAGGAGGGTTCAAACACCATGTTGGATGGAGTAGTAGAGCAGTTTATTTGATTACAGAGGTTAGAACCTGCAGGTTTTTCAGCCACAAAGTGGGGGCTTGTTTGGGACGCAAGAGCACATTGTTTTTTCCCCAAACCCTCACCAAACAAACTCAAACTCGGAAAAAAAGAATAGTTGGTCATGTTGATGGTGTCTCCACAGGTTGCAAAGGAGGAAGATTGTTTATGCGGGTAAAGATTTCATGTGTGACCATGTGGATTTTTAGGTCAACTTCACTTTTAGCCAAGTTTAAGTCAATGAGAATTTTTTCCAAAGCCTCAAAGTCGGGTTCTGCTTGCACATATTTTTGCAATATCAAAACCGCCTCACAAATACTCAACCGCCTCTGTTTTTGCTGCTGTGGTTGAGGTGGTTGAGGTGTATTAGGGTGTTGGTTCATGGTTGACCCGCCTTTATTTTGCGTTTTGTTTGCTCATAAAGAGCTTTGTCTAGCAGGGTTTGCCAGTTGTCTTTTGATTCACTGTCAGCTGCAACTTTTAATCTTGCATCTACTGCTTGAATATAATACTCTAAATCCTTATCATCCATAATTTTAAAATCAACAATCTCCATAGAGGGGGCCATATTTTTTTCTGCTTCTTCAAGCTTTTGCAGCACATCTTTATGTAGGGTTACCGGTTTAGGCGGGGTTTTTACCAGTATGGCAGTTTTTTCATACAATTTTTCAACTTTGTAGCCTTGATCAAGCCACTTGTTTATCTCGTTTACAGGCACTGAGAGCACATTTGTGTACTCTTTTAGAGTCTGCTCAGTAGGAGGTGCCTCATCAAAACTTAAAGAGTGGCAATGGGGGCAATTACTTGTTTGGGTAGTTAAGAGTTCTTCATTTAATGTGGAAGAGGTGGTTATAATTGTAGGATGTAAAAATATGTGACCTGCCGCACATTGATATCTCATGACTGGGGGATCTCCAAAATTTGTTGTTTTTCTTCTTTTTTAAGGGCATTTAATTCTGTGTATAGATCAATTTTTTTGGATATGCGAAGGATTCGTGGGCCAAGCGCTATTAGGTTTAGTACTGCTTGTTCTTCTTCAAAAGTTAACAAGATCAGTATGTCTCCTTGGTTGATTTAGGATGAGTCATGTTAGTGTTCTCTTTTAGTTATGGTGGAGGATTGCGTTTTGGGGGGGGGTGACGGTGATTTGTTTTGCTTCTTTTCGTATTAGGAAGCGTAGCATTTCGGTGTTGTTTGTTAGGCCGTAGAATTTTTTTAAGAGTAGGAATTCGTTTTTTTCTTCGTCGGTTGTTATGGTTATGCAGATTTGTAGGGGGAGGTTTTGGTTATTTTTGTTGGGTTGGTGGTCGGTTTCCATATTTGGTTCCTTCATATATTTTTTCAGTGTTACACCTGCATTACCTCATCATATTCCAATATTTAACCATTATCATTTATTAAATTATAATAATAATTTACCATATGTTTTTAAATTACATTAATGCAATATAAGTTAAGCGGAGTGTTGAGTAAACACATTGTCCGACCAAAAACCAACCCCGACACAACAACCATAAACATAATCCTCCAAGGCGATGCAAAAAAACAATACGAAGACCTAAAAGACCACTACGGCATAAAAAGCAACGCAGACCTATTCCGACTCATAATGCACCAAGAACACAATAGACTAAAAAAAGCAGGAGAAATGTAACCCTCCTAAGATTACACTTTTCTCCTGTAGCTTTTTCTCAAACAACCCAAGACTACAAACTAAACAACCTTTGATAACTCTACAAAAGGATAAACATTCTTCATAATTATAACCAGATCATCAAGTTTTTTTGCCTTAACCCCCGCAAGTTCCCAATGATGCCAAACCGTGGTGTCATAACCAATTATGGCATCACGCCAAAATCGACACACACCAGCCTCACACAAAACATCATAAAACCCATCCCGCAACAAACGACAACTAAACCCCGCCCATTCACCTACATTGGCACGTTTGATGATTGTAGAAATTATTCTACTCACAGCCCTACCATCAAGACCCGCACCTTTTTTGTTAACAAATAACGGATCACCCTTTGCCCCTCCACGCACAGTTAAATAAGCTTGCATATACTGCACAATCTCAGGGGTACTAACACTATACCAAACCTTCTTGTTCATAGGTCGAATCACGGCATAAGGTTGCCAAGGCTCCAACGGATACCGTCCAACACATAAACCAGCGATATCAGAAGGGGTTAAACCGTTTTGATACGCAAACAAAACCAACAAACACTCCTGCTCCGTATTGGCATGTTGAAAAACTTTTTTCACATCATCTTGAGCAGGTAAATATTTTTGTTTAAACACTATTTTTTGACTCATACATTTTACTCCAATAAACTTTTTTCTGTTTAAATTACCCCTTTTTGTTTTAATTTCTCCTTCAAATCCGGGTCACTAAGATAAAGCACATCATCCATGTTTTCTAAAAACTTTACAATCTTTTCCATATGCGGAGACAACTGAGCAATAAACTTTAACCCACTCTCAGTCAAACCCGACCCCGAAGACTGCAACACATCACCTTCTGACAACTGCAACAAAGGATACGCTTTTTGCATACCCTTCAAAATCTCTGCATTAGCAATTTCAGCATCCCCATACACATGATACACATTACCCGTATGCCCCATCATACACTCACGAGCAACATGATCCACCTCAGAAATTTTCAACACACCATAAAAACCATCCCGCAACGACTTGGCAACAAAATTAGGCACACTACCCAAACCCGCTTTCTCAATAAGCAAAGCAATAACCTCACTTATAGCTGAAGCATCCAATGCACCTTTATGACCCATAAACAACGGCTCAGGATGCAACTTTGACAACTTTGCATCCTCCGGAATCCCACGAGATAGCATATACCCCTTAATGGCCTTACAACAATCAGGCGTTGAAACCCCAAACCATTTTCTCAAGGTCTTACTGCGTAGTTTATTAAAACTCTTCCAAGGCTCCAAAGGATACTCACCAACTTTAAAACTAGCAAGATCCACAGGCGTAGCCCCTGTGTGAAAAGCCAAAGTAATCAAGGCTATATCGCGCTTATTTGATGTAATGCTTAAGAGTTTTTGTACATCAGCACGTTTTGCAGCATACTTGTCATATTTATTTTCCTTAGAATACTTTACTTTGTTGTCTAAACGAATTTGTAAATAGCTACTGTTATTTTTAAAAAAACCACAAATAACACCAATAGCCGGTGAAACAACACAATTGTCTTTTTTTAGTTTTGCAATATAGTTTTTGATATGTTGTTCATATCTTTCTTTGATTATTACATCGTCATTTTTAAGATCAGCTTGACGATTAGCAATCATGGTGTCAGGGTCTTCCCCTACAAATAAACAGAACATATGCAGTCTTTTTAAGTAGTTTGTGATTGTGGCATCACTTAAACCTGTGGTGGCTCGTGTAAATGAGGGGTAATCTTCAAGTGGTTTGCCGAAACGATTTATAAATTCTCTACGGGATCCTGTTTTATTTACTCGCATATAACATTATTTAGTGTTCTAATTAATATAGATGCCGATAGAACCATGAGCTTATCAACAACATCTTTGAAGGAGGAGGAATATGGATCGTAGGAAATAATGACGGCGATATAGGCAATGTTATCAAGCATAATATTTTTATTAATGCGTCATGGGGTGTGTTTGTAGATTATACAGGCAGAGCCAATAATGTTGTAGCAGAAAACAATTTTATCAACAGTGGGGTACAATATGGTTTGTATAGTCTTAACTTGACCCACAATGTTGTTTTTTGTTTTTTTGTATAGTTTGATGTTGTTGTAAGTGTGTTGTGTTTTACGTATTTTTTGTGGTCGATAATGTGTATCCTATTTTGTAGTGGTAAT
>WQYG01000033.1 GCA_009781395.1 Candidatus Bathycorpusculum sp.
CACCAACATTAAAAAACGTATCTACAGCCATTAATTGAAAAATAACCCTCAAACAAAGCCGTAATTATGTCGCCATAGCGGTTAAACCGCGGCATAGATATAATTCAGCGGGATTTCAGGTTTCATATTCGGCAGTTGAAAACTTTTTTTTGCATTAATTTTGCATCCTATTTGTGACGAACATTTTAGGTCGTTTGAGTTTGTTTATCTATTTTTGGTAGTTTGATAGGTGACAAAATATGTCTTGCCAGTTCCCACTCAAACTGTGAACATGCGTATTTGAGTTTTAGGATGCTTGTGTTACTTGTGCCCTGAAACCCTGGAAAATTGCCTACCATACGTAAAAAGTTTGAAAAACCTGTTAAACGCTAATAAGGGCTTAAAAATGGTAAGTTACAGTTTTTGTGTAGTTATAAATTTTATACCTACATCCAAAAGAAGAACTGACAATTTTAAGTTTTAATTGCTGTTTTACGGTTTTTCAGACATTTTTGATTATCGTAGGTGTAAAAACTCGAGAATTTAGGTTGTATATGTGTGCTCATATGTGTAAAGATATAATCAAGACCTGTTTGAAATGCATCTAAACAGAATGGGGTGGGTTGAAACTTTTTGTGTGTTGGTGGTTGGTGTTTTTTGTTGGTTTGTTTCTCTTCTTGTGTGTTAGGTGTTTTGCCTTTTGATGTGCGATATCTTTTATAACATCGATAGTGAAATGCGTAGGTAAATTGGATGGGGTCTAATGAGTGCAAAATGGCGCAGAAGCATTAAAAATCGTAAGTGGCTAGATTTTGGTGATGATGAAGTTGACGAGTTTGTCAAAGGTAAGCCAAAAACTTTGCGATCTGATCCTATTAAGCCTGTTAAATGTACTCGGCATGGTCACAGTTTTAGAATTCCAAAAAATTTTAGTAAGCGTAAATTTGGTGACCCTAAACCCTTGATTGATATTTTTCAAGAGAATAATTGGATAACTATAGTCGCGGAAATCGCAGGCTTTAATAAGGAATCCTTCAAGATAAATGTGAAAGACCAGAAAATTACGCTGTCCGCAAAATCAAAAGAGCGCAGATATTATAAAAGTTTAAATCTGCCGAAGGTAGTCATTCCCAACGATATCCATACAACTTTCAAGAACGGCGTACTGGAAATAAAATTAAAAAAAGCAGATTCACAACAAACAATAAACAAAAGAAGCTGATTAGAATATGCCTCATAAACTTAGAAAAATACGAAAAACAAGAGGTTCACGAACACAGGGTTACGGAAGAATCGGTCAACACCGCGATGCGGGCAGTAAAGGCAACCGAAAAGTTGGACGACACAAACACCTCTGGAGTAAAGTTGTTACTTATGAACCTGATTATTTCGGAAAACATGGCTTTACATCTCCACAAAGTCTCCATAAAAGAGAAAACACTATCAATCTTCAAAAGTTAATTGAAATCGCTGAAACTAGCACAGTTAATTTAACTGACCTGGGTTACACCAAGCTATTAGGTACTGGACGGATGACAAAAGCCTTAACTGTTACTGTATCCACTTGTTCTAAAGCAGCCGAAGAAAAAATCGTCCAAGCGGGCGGAAAAGTAATCACAGATTCTCAAGAGAACGGAGAGTAAAACTAACCTTGGCTGGAAGATTTCTTAGTATATTCAAGCCCATCGGCAGAATTTTGCCTGAAATAAAGAAACCTACACGTAAAGTTTCCTTTAACGAAAAAATTTTCTGGACCGCGCTTGTTTTAATTATCTTCTTAGTCATGACTGAAATTCCCCTCTATGGCGTCAGTTCAGATATGCAAGACCAGTTTGGTCAGATGAGGGTTATTTTTGCTTCCAATAAAGGAACTCTAATGGAGTTGGGTATCGGCCCAATCGTGACGGCTGGTTTGATTCTCCAATTGCTTGTCGGTTCGTCAATGATTAAATGCGATATGTCTAATCCTGAAGATCGAAGTCTCTTCACTTCAGCAAGTAAAGTTTTCTCTATCGGACTTACTGCTTTTCAAGCAGGTGCGTACATCATCAGTGGTATGTATGGTACACTTACTATACCAATAATGCTTGTTATACTCTTACAATTGATAGCTGCTGGCCTAATTGTGATGCTTCTCGATGAACTACTTCAAAAAGGCTGGGGTCTAGGTAGCGGTATAAGCCTCTTTATCATGGCAGGTGTTGCCCAAAACATATTATGGTCAATGTTTTCACCACAAACTGGTCTATTCGTAGGCGCCTTATCTGAATTACTAAACGGTACCATGTCAACATTTGACTGGGTAGTAGGTACCGCTAATGGTTTACCATCACTAATTGGTTTCATTGCAACTATTGTCGTGTTTATAGTAATTATCTATATGCAAGGTGTCCGCATTGAGTTACCAATAACCTATGCAGGCTACAAAGGCTTCCGCAGCAGATATCCAATTAAACTATTATACGTAAGCAACTTGCCTGTCATCTTTGCTGGCGCATTATTTGCAAATGTATTCTTCCTTACACAATTGCTATGGTCACGATTCGGACAATCCGGTTCAACATTAACCATTTGGTTTTTCAGAATCTTTGGTAACTATACTCAAACACTTGAGGGCTCAGTCCAATGTGTTGGCGGTCTAGCACTTTACGTGACTCCACCTCACGGAGTAATTGCTGTTGCAAATCACCCTGTACAGGCAGTGGTGTATCTTGGTATATTGGTGCTTTTCTGTGCTATCTTTTCGCTAACATGGCTTGAAATTGGCGGCTTAGGTCCAAATAAAGTAGCTAAGCAACTCATGGACAGTGGCATGCAAATTCCAGGCTATAGACGTAGCGAAAGACCAATTGAACAAATACTAAAGCGCTACATTCCAGTAGTTACAGTGCTTGGCGGTGTAATAGTTGGTTTAATAGCTGGCCTTGCAGATTTCCTAGGTGTTTTCGGCTCAGGCACTGGTATATTGCTGTCAGTAGGTATCATCTATCAGTACTATGAACTGTTGATGCGTGAACGAGCTGCAGAAATGTTCCCCGCCTTTAGAGCAATACTAGGCGAATAACCCAATTAGGCTTCTACAGCCTCATTCTTTTATTTTTTTAAATTACAAGTTTGTACAAATATTTTGTGAACGGTTATTTTTTATCTTGGTCGTATTCGCCAGTTTTTATTTTATCTATAAGTAACTCAACAAACTCTATTGGCCACACATCATCACATACATCATTTGTGAGAATGTTTCTTTTATTAAAAAATGATATTAAATCGTTTTTTAAAAGTAAAATGAGCATAAACTTGTGCCCATAGGTTTGTTTGAACAAGGAATACTTTGAGGATTGTTTTAAGTTCATTTCATAATGTGGTTCAAGAACAATTTTTCTACCATTAATTTCTTTGTCTAAAATAAAATCTGGTGTATACTGGTCTCCTGGTAATGGAAAGGTAATTGTTTCATAACCGTAGGGGATGTGCATTTGCATTAGCATTCGTGCGGTTTCTTTTTCCCAGCCACTTTTGTAGTGGCTTAACTTTTGATGATGTACTTGAGGTTGCTCTGTAACTTTTTGTATTTGTTCAAAAAATTGCAAGGCTTCTTTTAGGGTATTTCGATTAAGTCTTTTGCGTTTAAGCCATCTGCCTAAAAGGAAAAGGGGGTAATCTATTTTTGCGGGGTCCATAGGAAATTTTTTTTTGGCATAGTCAGTAATTTTTTGTTGCGCTTTTAAGGCGGCGTTTTCATCTTTCCATAAATACGGTATTGTAGCGTTTATCAGACCTAGGCTTATTGCAACGCTGGCGTTTTCTTTTGTTAAAGGTACTAGTAAATCTTCAGGTTTGTATTGTTTAAAGAGTTCAAGATCAGGTTCTAACCGTACCATCCAACGCATGTATGTCCATGCTTTGTCTTTATGTATGCCTCTCATGTGTTCAATGCTTTTAGTTAATTCTTCGACAAAATCTTTAGGTTTAACAAATTTTTGTGAGTAACGTATTAAATCTCTTTCAGCTTTGAATTTGACAAAAATGTTTACTGCGGCTAAAGTTTCAGCAATGACTTCTTTGCGTGGGCCTAGATAATTGTAAAAACCATATTTTATGATTTCTTCATTAAATAAGTGGGGTTTAGTTATTTCAAAAAGACGTGGAGTTCCAAATTTTTTATGTAAATTAATGAGCAGATTTCTGGCATTTTCTGAAAAACCTACCATCTGATCGTCAAGAATTGATGCGGCAAGCAAAAAATAATGTGCTGCTTTCTTTTTCTCTTCATAATCTTTTGAGTAAGGATTAAACAGTAACCGAGGGCTCATTCTTTTGTCCCATTGTACATCAGTAATGTTTGTATTAGTTCTTACAAACTTTGTCAGTAAAGAGTGCAAATCGTCGGTGGTGGTTACCATTTAACATTTTCCTCACACTATTACTTGTAGATTCAGCTTTTAATAATTACCTAATCTTTTATTTGAATAACTGTTTTTATATCACTATCTTGCACTTTAAAAGATAACTTGAGAATAGTCTTGGTGTGTGTTGTATGGGTAAAATCAGTAAAAATGGTTATAAACAAGGAAGAAGGTTACGCATACATAATAAGTATTTCAAGTGAATAATCATGTCGGCACCAGAATGGCTTATAACTGTACCCACTGCAACAGTAGTCCTTATGGCTATTATGTTTGCAACATCCCTAGTTTTGCAGACAACTAATCGGGTACTTATTAATCGTTTTCTAGGTTGGGATAATTATCGTTCAATGCAAAGGGAATTGTCTGCGTTTCGAAAAGAAAGCATGGCTGCTGCCCGTTCCAAGGATCCAAAGCAGCTTGAGAAAATGAAGAAAAAGCAGTCACAAATTAATGCTATAAATGCTAAAATGATGAAACCTCAAATGCTTAATATGGCTATATCTGTTGCTGTCATGCCTGTTTGGTTCTCTCTAAAACCCATTTTTGACGCAGCACAGATAAATGGTGTAGCTGGTGTGGCTATTATACCTCATTTTGGACCGTTGCCATACTGGGCTTGGTGTATGATTTCGTCTTTCTTCTTGGGAGCTCTATTGATGCGAATCTTTGGTACAACGCTTCTTGAATAGTGAGAACTGTCATGTCTGCAAATAATAATAATGTCTTAAGCGATACCCGTAAACCCATTATTCTTTGTATTTCTGGAATGGCTGGTACAGGTAAAAGTACGCTTTCTAAAAAGATAGCTAAAAAATATAATTTAAAATGTTATTCTGGTGGTGATGCTCTTAAAGAGTTAGCTAAAGAGGCTGGTTATGAGATAACTGGTGAGGGTTGGTGGGAAAGTCCTGAGGGTCTAAGTTTTTTGGAGTGTCGAGTTAATGATCCTCAGTTTGATAAAGATGTTGACAGCAAGTTGATTGGTTATGCAAAGCAGGGTAATGTGTTGCTTGATAGTTGGACTATGCCTTGGTTGCTTAAAGATGGTTTTAAAATTTGGTTGATGGCGTCTTTTGATAAGCGTGCGGCACGGGTGGCTGAGCGGGATAAGATGAGTTTTGAGCAGGCGTTTGCTGTTCTTAAGGAGAAGGAGGCTCAAACAAAAGCGATTTATAAGAAGCTTTATGGTTTTGATTTAGGTGAAGATTTTGTGCCTTTTAATTTTATTTTGGATACTGATAATTTGAATGCTGATCAAGTGTTTGCTGTTCTTTGTCAAGTAATTGATAATACCGTTTGTACCTGTTAATTCGTGTATAGCTATGTAGATGTTGTAATTGTGTTCTGTTGTTTTTTTAAAATTTAACAAGATGTAACATATGTTTATATCGGAATGTATATGTGCAGTTACTAAAAGTGCTGTTATCTGTCAAAGAGAGGGGTATGTGTGTTTAAAATCTTACGGTATCTAACATCTAAAGAATGGTTAATGATAGGTGTTAGTTTAATGTTTATTGTCGCGCAGGTTTGGTTAGATCTTAAACTGCCTGATTATATGAATGAAATCACTATCCTTGTTCGTACGCCTGGTAGTGCTATAATGGATGTTTGGGTTACTGGTGGTTATATGCTTCTGTGTACCTTAGGCAGTCTTGTAGCTGCAATTATTGTTGGCTTTTTTGCGGCGCGTATCGGTGCATCTTTTTCTCAGCGGTTGCGTAGTTTGTTATTTAATAAAGTTGAATCTTTCTCACTAGAAGAGATTAACCGTTTTTCCACTTCCAGTCTGATTACTCGTTCCACAAATGATATTATTCAGGTGCAAATGCTCCTTGTGATAGCTTTACAATTGGTTATAAAAGCTCCCATAATGGCTGTATGGGCAATAACTAAAATTTATGGCAAAGGTTTTGAGTGGTCAATGGCTACGGGTGTAGCTGTTTTAGTTATTTTATTAATGGTTATTGTGCTTATGCTTTTTGTTATACCTAAATTTAAGAAAATGCAGACTCTTACTGATGATGTAACTCGTGTTACCCGTGAAAACCTAACAGGGTTGCGTGTTGTGCGTGCTTATAACGCTGAAGGTTATCAAGAAGAGAAGTTTGAAGCAGCAAACAAGGCCCTTACTGATACCCAGCTGTTTACAAACCGAGCTATGGCTATAATGATGCCTGTTCTAATGACAACTCTTAATGTACTTTCTCTTGCGATTTATTGGATAGGGGCCTATTTAATTGAAGCTGCACAGATGATAGATAAACTGCCTGTGTTTGCCAATATGGTTGTTTTTTCAATTTATGCTATGCAAGTAATAATGTCCTTCATGATGTTGGTAATAATATTTATCATGTGGCCTCGTGCCAGTGTTTCAGCAAAACGTATCAATGAAGTATTGGATACTGAATCCCATATTGTTGATGGCAAAAAAACTGAAGGTAAATCTGGGCTTATAGGAGAGGTCACTTTTAATCGTGTTAGTTTCAAATATCCTGATGCAGCCGATTATGTTCTTGAAGATGTAAGTTTTACTGCAAAGCGGGGTGAAATAGTTGCCTTCATAGGCTCTACTGGGAGCGGTAAATCAACGTTGATTAATCTTATTCCTCGTTTATTTGATGTAACTGAGGGTGAAGTGTTAGTAGATGGTGTAAATGTAAAGGATTATCAGTTGAATGTTCTTTACAACAAAATTGGTTATGTGCCCCAGAAAGCTGTGTTATTTAAAGGAACTGTGGAATCTAATGTTGCTTATGGTGATAACGGCCGTGAGGTTGGTTTTGGTCTTGATGAGGTTAAGAAGGCCATACAAATTGCTCAGGGTGCTGATTTTGTTGAAAAAATGCAAGATGGTTACAGTGCAGCTATTTCTCAGAATGGTGCAAATGTGTCTGGGGGTCAAAAACAGCGGCTTGCGATTGCCCGTGCGGTTTGTCGTAAACCTGAAATTTACATTTTTGATGATTCGTTTTCAGCGTTGGACTATAAGACGGATCGTGTTTTGCGTAGTAAATTAAAGCAAGAAACTGCTGGGGTAACCAGTTTGATTGTTGCTCAAAGAATTGGTACAATTATGGATGCTGACAAAATCATTGTGCTTGATCAAGGTAAGATTGTTGGGCAGGGGACTCATAAAGAGTTGCTTTGTGATTGTGCGGTGTATAGGGAAATTGCTATATCGCAATTAAGTGAGGAGGAATTGGCTCATGAGTAAACATGATAATTCTAAAGCGCAAAATAGAGGGTTTGCAGGTGGTGGTCTAGGTGGTCATAATGGTATGGGATCTAATGATAAGGCAAAGGATTTCAAAAAGACTTGGGGTAAACTCATAAGGTATTGCAAAAATTATATGCCTGTTATTGTGGTTGCTCTTATTTTTGCGTCTTTGAGTGCAGTGTTTGTAATTGTGGGTCCTGACAAAATTAGTACTATGTCTGATGAAATTTTAAAGGGGCTTCCTAATTTGGTAAATGGGGTTCCTATAGTTGGAGCCATCGATATGGATGCTGTAGTTAGTATTGGTATGTTGCTTGTTTTTCTCTATGCCAGCTCACTTATTTTTGGTCTTATAGAAAATTACATTATGGCAACCGTGACTGCCAAGATTTCTAAAAATATGCGTTCTGATATTTCGCAGAAAATCAATAAAATTCCGCTTAAATACTTTGATAAAACCAGTTATGGCGATGTTATTAGTCGTGTAACTAATGATGTTGATACCATTGGTCAAACGCTTAATCAAAGTCTTGATCAGTTGGTGCGAGCTGTTACTTTGTTTGTTGGTTCTATGATAATGATGCTTATCACAAACTGGATTATGGCTCTAACAGCGATAGGCGCCTCTGTTATTGGGTTTGCATTAATGATGGTTATTATGTCAAAGTCTCAGAAACATTTTGTTGCGCAACAGCAAGGACTTGGTAGTATTAATGGTCATATTGAAGAAATTTATTCAGGTCACAACGTTGTTAAAGTTTACAATGGGGGCAAGAATGCAAAAAAGACGTTTGAGCATATCAACGGTTCACTTTATGAAAGCGGTTGGAAATCTCAATTCATGTCTGGGTTAATGATGCCTCTTATGATGTTTATCGGTAACTTTGGGTATGTGGCTGTATGTGTAGTTGGTGCCGCGTTAGCTATGAATGGCACAATTACCTTTGGTGTTATCATAGCCTTTATGATATATATTCGCCTCTTCACGCAACCGCTAACACAGATAGCTCAATCTATGCAACAATTGCAACGAACGGCTGCTGCAAGTGAGCGTGTCTTCGAATTCTTGGCCGAAGAAGAGTTACCTGACGAGAGTCAAAAACTTCAAAAATTAGAAAACATTCAAGGCAATGTTGAATTCAAAAATGTTCACTTCAGCTACGAAAAAGACAAACTCGTTATTAACAATTTTTCTGCCAAAATAGCAGCGGGACAAAAAATAGCTATTGTTGGACCTACTGGAGCAGGAAAAACTACAATTGTTAATCTGTTAATGCGATTTTACGAAATTGATAGTGGCGAGATTTGTTTAGATGGTGTACCTACGCATCAGGTTAGTCGTGAAAATGTACATGAACAATTCTGTATGGTGCTGCAAGACACTTGGCTCTTTGAGGGCACCATAAAAGAAAATATCATCTACAGCAAACAAGGCGTAACCAATGACGAAGTAGTAGCCGTTTGTAAAACCGTTGGCATACATCACTTTATCCGAACTCTACCCCATGGTTATGACACAGTGTTAAATGATCAAACAAATCTGTCAGCAGGACAAAAACAACTTGTAACTATCGCCCGTGCCATGATTCAAAATGCGCCTTTACTGATATTAGATGAGGCTACAAGTTCCGTGGATACTCGCACTGAAAGAATTGTACAAGAAGCTATGGATAAACTAACACACGGCAGAACAGCCTTTGTCATAGCCCACAGACTCTCCACCATACGCAACGCAGACATGATCCTAGTCATGAAAAACGGCGACATCATTGAAAGCGGAAACCACACGGAACTTCTTGCAAAAAGAGGGTTCTATGCAGAACTCTACAATAGCCAATTTGAGCAGAGCGCATAAATAACAAAAGAATCTTTATAAAAGACTTGGAAAAACTTGGATGCGCTGTTTAACTGCCTCTGCTTTTATTTTTTCAGTAGAAGGGCAGCGTTTTTCCATTGTTCTTTGGCTAGTGCAAGATGTCCTTTGGGTGTTCCATAGAGTGAATAGAATACGTAGCATAGATACGTGCATTGGGTGCAGGTTTCATATTTTTCTCGTAGGTTGTTGTATTCTTTGCTTTTCCAGTTTTTAGGTAAGTCAAAGATTGAGCCTGCAAAAGTATGGTTATGGCATCCTGCAACTCTGCCTAAATGATCCACAACTAGAAAACTTTGAAGTGCTTTGCAGTTCCAAGTTCGTTTTTCTTCAGCATAGAGGCTTCTTAAAGTTTTTAAAAGTTTATCAGTTATTAGAATGTGCTTGTTGTTTTTCTTCATATCCATTAAAGTGTCACAGAGTTTAACCATAGCTTCTTTATCTGTTATTACAAATTCATCATTAGACTTACCAATGCGGAACAGTTGATTAGAGTCATCTGCCCTATCATATGAATAAAGGCAATACCAAACAGAAATACCCTTACTTGTAAAATAGTTAGTTATATCTGCTATTTCATACAGGTTTACCTGAGAAATTGTTGGGCTAACACTTACTTTAATGCCTTCTTTTTGAAGAATTTCAACGGTTTCCATAGCATTCTTCCATGCACCCGAAACATCCTTTATGAAATCATGTTTTTTTTCATCTAAACTATCAATGGATAAAGCAACAAAGTCAACGTTTCTTAAAAGATCCATTTTTTTTGCTGCCATACTGCCGTTATCATAAACTGTTGTCACAAAACGTTCCGTAGCGTAATCAATAATTTCTCCAATATCTTCTCTTAACAGTGGATTTCCACCCGATAAAACAAGCTCAATTATGCCTGCCTCTTTAAGAATATCCATTCCACGTTTAATTTCCTCTGTTGACAGCTCATTTTTCTCTTGCTCTTTCCACACATTACATCCTAAACATTTGTAATTGCACTTTCTTGTAATGAGCCACTGTGCGTGGTGCGGTTTGCCCCAAACAAGCGAACGTGCTGCTATATTTGCTGTCTTTTTTATTCCCATAATCAACAAGCCACCACTGCATAACTCTGATGTTGGCACTTAATCACGTTTGAACTATAAAACTATTATCAAAATACTCTTTCTATATTACCGATTTCCATCTTCAGATAATAACTATTATTCCTCAAAGTTATTTAGTTAAACCTTAGAAGATACCTGTATAAAAATAGCCTAAGAAGGAGTGATCAATAACGGTGGATTCCATAGATGTAGTTCTGTTGACAAAAAACAGTGAACGAATGTTGACTAAATGTTTAGACTCGCTTTACCAAAATGTTCCCGTCCACCGTTTAATTGTTGTTGACGGCTACTCATCGGATGCTACACTTGCAATAGTGCAAACCTATCAACAAAAACATTGTAACGTGGACATAATTTTTGATAACGGTACCCGCGCTTCCGCTCGTCAAAAAGGCATAATGGCTGTACAAACCGAATGGTTCATGTTTTTAGACAGTGATGTTGTTCTCTGTCGTGATTGGTTCCAAAAAGCAATAAAAAACATTACCCCCCAAGTTGGCGCAGTTTGGGGCACCGAAGTGTGGTCAACACTTAAAAATCCCAAAATGCTAAACCTTTTCCTGATAATTACCCGTAAAATTTTTGAAATCCGCGGCGGAACGCACGATACCCTAATACAAACTTTTCTTGTAAAGGACATCCAAATTCCAAAAGAATTACACGTTTTTGAAGACACTTACATTAAAAATCACATAACTAAAAAAGGCTTCAAAATCATCGCCTGCTATAACCCCTTCTGCATCCATTTCCGACCCGACTCCGTGTGGACCTTCAAAGGCAGTTTAAACATAGCTACCGAATCATTACGATTAGGCAACCCACGTTTAATCTCCAAACTACTTTTAGCCTATAGCTACTACACAGCCTACTCATTCTACCAATTCTTCACAAACAACAAATAACTTGTTCCCACTCTTTTTTACATCCTTCTTATAGTTGATTTGTTGTTGATGGTGTTTAACGTGTTAATGCGGTCCAAAGTTGATCCGTTATAGGCTTTGGTAGTGTTTGTGTGGTTCCTTTTTTTGTTTCAAGGAGGCATTCTTTTGGATTGTTGGTAAATTTGCCTATAACTCTTGCATAGACGTTTTGCTGTTTTAGAGCTTTAATGATTTTTGGGGTTGCTTTAGGTTCTGCGGCGATGAGTAATGCTCCTGAGCTTATGAGTTGTAAGGGGTCAATTTCAAAATGTTGACAAATTTTTGTGGTTTCAAGTTCAATGACAATTTCTTTTTCAAATATTTTTAAGCCCAGATTTGCAGCGTTAGCCATTTCATGAATGCCATTGAAAATTCCTCCTTCTGTGGGGTCGTGCATTGCATGTACTCCACCTACTTGGTAAGCTGTTAGGGCATCTTTTACAACACTAATTCGATTGTAAAAATTCTTAGCCGTTTGCAACATCTCTGGACTTAATACTTTTGATAATTGAACCTCACGGTCGGTGGCTAAAATGGCTGTGCCTTCAATCCCTGCACTTTTAGTAAGAATTAACTGGTCGCCATCTTTTGCTCCTGCAGCAGTAACATATTCTCCTTTTTTAGTTAAACCTATGACACAACAAACTATAATTGGATTGGTCAAATTGGGCGTAGACTCACAGTGTCCACCTACTATGGCAATTCCCAAGTCTTTAGCAGCCTTGCCCATTTGAATGCTTATAGTTTCAACCATCTGACTAGTTGCCCCCTCAGGAAGCATAATGCAGGAAAAAAGAAAAGCGGGTTGAACCCCAAACGTTGCCACATCATTAGCATTAACATTTACCGCCTCAAACCCTATACGCTCCAACGCTCCCGTAATAGGATCCATAGAAACAATAACTGACTGATCACCAATTTCCAAAATTGCACCATCTACCCCTGCTGTTGGACCCAAAATGACTTCTCTGCGCTCTACCCCTAAATTTTTGAAAACAATATTTTGCAATATATCTATAGGTATTTTTCCAGGTGGCAGTTTCATATCATACTCCTCGTTAAAGATAATTTTTAAGCTGTGGGAAAACACGCAACACCGCATGTATAACAGGCACAGCAATTATCAAACCTAACAACATTTGAATTATGTTAAAGGGTACATTTACTAAAGCAACAGGGTAACCCCACATATATGTTTCATATATGAAATATCCTCCAACCATTTCCAAACCTCCAACCAAGATTGCAATTGATGCACATAGTGTTAAACTCTTAATTTTCTTGTTAAGTCTCTTTATTAGATAGCCAACAAGAAAGCCTTCTATTGCTTTTATGACAAAAGTTGTAGATATGTATGCTGGCGCCACTACTATGTCCGCTATGGCTGCGCCCGCTCCAGCTATTAACCCTACAATTGGTCCAAAAAGTAGTGCCGCAACGTAGATTATGGCTTCTCCAAGATTAAAAATTCCGCCACTTGTTGCAGGGATAGGAATGGTGGTGACTACCGTAACTGTGGCAACAAGAGCAGCAAAAATTGTTGCAATTGCCATCTGAAAGGTTGATAAACGGTATCTCCTTTTTGTGTTTGTCTTAGTTTGCATTGTTTCCCCTACTAGTAGGATACAACATAATTATTATAGCTGGTATAGTTGTATTACGTTGATAAATGTTTTTTAGCCCCTCTAAACAAAATTTTTGTGTATGTTGATAATGTTCTTTGTTGTTATTTAGCCGTGTAGTAGTTGTTTAATTGTAGTTTGTTTTATTGTTTGTTTTGAAGTCGAAGTGTTTATGGGTGTGTTGTTTGTTTTGGAGGGGAAAATTCTAATGTATGTTTTTGTAATTTGTGTGTAGTGATAGTTTATGTGTAGTGTTAAAGAAGATCCAATTAAACTCCATAAGGATGCTAATGCTTTGATGGAAAGTGGTAAACCAGTTGAAGCTCGTGATTTATTTGTAAAAGGTGGTGAGCTTTATTTTAAAGGTCAAAACTTTTTTGGTGCCGCTGAAATGTATTACAAAGCTGGTGAATGTAGTGTGTCTTTAAAAGAGTATTTGCAAGCTGTTGAGTTTTTCAGTAAAGCCGCTGATATTGCATTGGGTAGGGGTTTTGATCGTTACGGGTTAAGTGCTCTTGAAGAAGCTCGAAATGCTCAAAAAGCCGTTGGGAACGTCAAAGAAGTTGAAGAAATTGAGAGTCGGATAAAAGAAATCAGTGATAAAATTAATCAGCAGAACGCTGTTAGTGATGAAGACTCTTCTTTCTCCATCTTTTCTTAATCTTTTTCTTTTTATTTTTTAAAAAAGTTTGATTGATTGTGTAAAGGTTAGGTGCGGAGTATTATTTTTTCTGTGTATTTGTTTAATATGTTTGTGATTTCGTTTATGGTTTCTGGTGCGTAGCGTTGTAGGGTTTGGTAGTGTTTGTCTGGGGTGTTTTCTGGTGTGAATTGTTGTAGGGCGTGGGTTTTGGAGCCTTTGGTTAATTTGCCTATGTGGTCTATGTCTTGTAGGGTGACAAGTTCGGGGACTAGGGTGGTGCGGAATTCATAGGTGTTTTTGCTTGTTTTGAGTATGTTTATGCTTTTTTGTAGATTTGTGGTGTCTTGTGTGCCTAATTGTTTGTATTTTTCTAAGCTGGTTTTAATGTCTAGGGCTATGTAGTCTGTATGGTTGAGGCATTCTTGTAGTACTTCGGGGTAGAATCCGTTGGTGTCTAATTTTACCAAGAAGTCTTTTTCTTTTAGTTTGGCTAGAAATCTTGGTAGTTCTTTGTGCATGCATGGTTCTCCTCCTGTTATGACTACGGCGTCTATGTATTTTTTGCGTTTTTCCAAGATTTCTATTGTGGTGGTTTCTGATAGGAAAGGGGGTTGAGGGTTAGTTGCGATTTCCCAGTTGTGGCAGTAGGGGCAGCGTAGGTTGCATCCGGGGGTAAATAGGACGCTGGCTATTTTATCGGGGTAGTCAAGTAGGCTTGTTTTTTGTAGTCCGCTAAATTTCATTTGGTTTTACCTATTTTGTTATTGTGTTAGGGGTGGTGTGGTTGTGATGGTGTTTGATTTGTCAAAGGTTTTGCGTATGGTGAATTCTGCTTGTTTTCCGTTGTTCCATTGGTCGACTGGGCGTAGGTAGCCGACGACGCGGCTGTAGACTTCGCTGTATGCGCCGCAGGTTGGGCAGTGTTTGTGTTCTCCTGTGGTGTAGCCGTGGTTGGGGCATATGCTAAATGTGGGTGTTAGGGTAAAGTAGGGGATGTTTGTGTTTTGGGCTACTTTTTTGACTAGTTCTGCGGCGGCTTTCCAGGATGGTAAGCGTTCGCCTAGGTATATGTGGAAGTTGGTTCCGCCTGTGTAGAGTGTTTGTAGGGTGTTTTGGTGTTCTAGGGCTTCAAAGAGGTCTCCTGCGAAGTCGACAGGTAGTTGTGATGAGTTGGTGTAGAATGGTTCTGCGTGTTCTTTTTGGATGTGTTTTTGGTTTGCAAATATTATGTCTCGGTAGCGTTTTTGGTCTACGCGTGCTAAGCGGTAGGCGGTGCCTTCTGCGGGTGTGGCTTCAAGATTGTATATGTCGCCTGTTTCTTCTTGGTATTTGCTTATGCGTTCGCGCATGAAGGTGAGTGTTTTTACTGCAAAGGTTTGGCCTTCTTTAGAGGCAATGTTTTGTCCCAGCAAATTTAGTATTGCTTCATTGATGCCTACGATGCCAATGGTTGAGAAATGGTTTTTCCAGTATTTGCCAAATCTTTCTTTTACATTGCGTAAGTATCTTTTAGAGTATGGGTAAAGTCCTTTTTCTGTGAAGCCTTCTAATACTTTGCGTTTAAGTTCCAGGCTTGCTTTTGCTGTGTCCATTAGGGTGTCTAGTTTTTCAAAGAATTCGTCTTCGTTCTTTGAGAGGTATCCTGCTCTTGGAATGTTTAAGGTAACTACGCCTATGCTGCCTGTTAGGGGGTTTGCTCCAAAGAAGCCTCCTCCGCGTTTGCGTAATTCTCGGTTGTCGATGCGTAGTCGGCAGCACATGCTGCGTACGTCTTCAGGTTTTAAGTCACTGTTTATAAAGTTGCTAAAGTTTGGTACGCCATATTTGGCGGTGACTTCGAAAATGGCTTGTGAAACAGGGGAGTCCCAGTCGAAGTCTTTAGTTATGTTGTATGTTGGGATTGGGAAGGTAAATACTCTGCCTTTTGAATCTCCTTTGGCCATGATTTTGGCGAAGGCTATGTTGAGCATTTCCATTTCTTTAGTCATGTCGCCATAGGTGTCTTTTGTTACGCTTCCATTGAAAATGGTGGCTTCATTTTTCATAAATTCTGGAACTGTTAAATCTAGTGTAAGATTGGTGAAGGGTGTTTGAAAACCTACTCGTGTGGGGACGTTCATGTTGAAAAAGAATTCTTGTAGTGCCTGTTCTACGTCTTTTTGGGTCAAGTTGTCGTAGCGGATGAAGGGGGCTAAGTAGGTGTCAAAGTTGCTAAATGCTTGTGCGCCGGCGGCTTCTCCTTGGAGGGTGTAGAAAAAGTTTACGATTTGGCCTAGTGCGGTGCGGAAGTGTTTGGCGGGTTTGCTTTCAATTTTTCCTGCTACTCCTCCAAATCCTGACATTAACAGGTCGCTTAGGTCCCAGCCTACGCAGTATGGTCCTAGGACGCCTAAGTCGTGGATGTGCATGTCGCCTGAGAAGTGGGCGTCAGCTATGTGTTGGGGGTAAATGCGGCCTATCCAGTATTTGGCGATTACTGTGGAGGAGAGGTAATTGTTTAAGCCTTGAAGGGAGTAGCTCATGTTGCTGTTTTCTTTTACGCGCCAGTCTTCTACTTCTAAGTATTGGTCAACAAGGTCTGCTGAGCTTAATAGGGCGGCTAGTTCGCGCATGTCGTTGTGTTGTTTGCGGTAGAGGATGTAGGCTTTTGCGGTGGAGGCGTGGCCTTTTTCTATTAATTGTTTTTCAACTGTGTCTTGTATTTCTTCAACGGTGGGGACGCCATCCTCGCCGTATTGTTTGTTTAATGCTACTACTACTTCGTTGCTGATGCGTTTGGCTTGTTCTTTGTCTTTACCGCCGACTGCTTTGGCGGCTTTCCAAATGGCTTGTGTTATGCGTTCTTGGTCAAAGGGTTCTAGTTTGCTATCACGTTTTAGTACAAATTTCATGTTTTCACTTCTCCAAAAGTAAGCGCCCAAAGTCTTCGGGGTCTTCAAATCTTTTATAAACCGAGGCAAATCTGATGTAGACTATGCGATCCATGATTTTTAGGTGTTTCATGATTAAATCGCCTATGTCTTGGGATGAAACTTCTCCTGTGTCTTTTAACATTAGGTCTTGTCGTATTTGTCCTGCTAACTCGTTAATTTGAGCCATGGTTACGGGTCTTTTTTCGCTTGCTTTTTGTATGCCTCTGATTATTTTGTTTACGTCAAAGCGTTCGAGTTTGCCGTCTTTTTTGCGTACCATTAACTCTATTGTTTCTACGTATTCGTAGGTTGTGAAACGTTTGCTGCAGTTGATGCATTCTTTTCGTCTTCGCGTAGTGTTGTCTGGGGAATCACGCGTTTCAAGCGTTTTGAAATTTTCCGAGCTACAATAAGGACATTTCATAAATTACACGACTTATAGTGCTAATGGGCTTTTACTATACACTACACTTAGCGCATATTTAAAGACTTTACACATTAACCCTAAAATAACACCTGTTTCTCAAAATGGCGTTCCGTGAAAAATAGACACGTTTAAAGAAAACAAAAAACCAACAAAACCCACCTTTAAACAAAAGAACCTCAAAAAACCCTAAAAATACTTCAAGATTAGTATTAATCCAAAAATAACAACAAAAAACCTCCAAACAAACCCCCAAAACACCAAAAAAAAACTAACCAAACACTCAAAGCCCAAACTAACTACACCCACCCCACAACCGCTACACAGGCCTCACAATCAAATAACCCTTACCAATCAACCAATGATGAAACTGATACGTAGTAAACAAACAACCTAAAACACAAGTCTTACGAACACGCTCATAATCCAAAGAACCCTCAACCAAACCATTAAGCTCCACTTGAACAGAACACCCCACATCCTTACAAAACTCCCTACGCCTATACTCAACAAAACCATCCAACATAAACAACAACAACTCCAACAACAACTATTACACTCTTAAAGAACATATAAACCTATTTCGACCTCAAAGACGCTTTTTTAATAACATAAACCCCCGACACACCATCCCACTTTAACTCAAAATCCTCCACCTCAACCCTCTGCCCAAACAAAGGCGCATCCAAAACAGTCGTCTCAATCTCACCCCCCTCCCCTACAACACTAACACCATACCTCTCCGACAACTCCAAAAGCCGCCCAAACATAACCCTATCAACCACCTTCCCCAACCACAACACATCAAGCGGATAAGCAAACACCCCCGAAACAACCACCTTAAACCCACGCCCAAACAACTCTCCCCACAAACCCCTAGGATCATACCTCCACAACGGACTAAAACACTTCAAACACAACTTTTCACAAACCCGCTCAATCCTACTCAACTGATAAACCGACTCCACCGCGCCCGTAACCACCCCCTCAATACCATACAAAACCTTCGCCCGCAAAATCGCCCCCTCCAAATCAACCAACTCCAACTCCTTACACCCCTCCGTACCAACAGAAATCAACGGCAACCCCAAAGCCTGAGCCTGCAACCCCGTAATATCCACATTAGGCGTATGAAACATAAAACTCTCCTTATTCTTCGAAACAACAGTAATCAAACAAACAACCTGATGCTCTCCCCTCTCTGCTACCATATGCAAAGCAAGCACAGAATCCTTGCCACCTGAAAACAACACACCAAACTTCATTTACATCTACCAACAAACAAACTTACCCTATACATTAAGATTGTTTACCGTGGATGCATATCTGACTCTTGACCTGATTCATTAAACAAGGTGTGATAATATCACATTATGTATGTGAAGGTGTTTGAGAGTTGAAGGGGCGTTTTTAAAAATTTGACGGCTTACCTGTTTTACGTATATTTTCAAATGATGCTACTGTATTTTTATCTGGTAGATTCTACACAAACTTGTGCCTAAATGTGCAATACACAAACTTTAAGTAATACACCGTACTAAAATTTAAGTAATATATTGTAAAGGAGATAAAAGTTTGACTAAATCAAAAATAATAGTAATGGCGCTTCTGTCATTGTTGACACTAAGCGCCTTTAGCGCAATCAACACAAACACAATAGCACAAGCTGCTGACAACCCATATAGTGACAAACCAGCTATTCTTAACGGTTCGGGACAAATCGCAACGGCTCACTGGGAAGGACGCCTTTTTTCACAATATGACTACATTCCAACTGTTATATAGCAACTTAAATTGACATTGTCTTGTATCCGTCGTGTTTGTACCAGTTTTTAATATCGCTAAGAGTAATTTCACTAAAGGCAATCTTTAGTGCTTTTTGCAGCTCTTCAAAAGTTCTA
>WQYG01000034.1 GCA_009781395.1 Candidatus Bathycorpusculum sp.
CTTTGTTTAGCTGCTATTATGTCTGCTCGTTTGTCATCTGAAACCGGTCTAACCACTAAACATACCTTCTCAACAATAAAACACCACAAACATATACGACAATGTATATTTAAGTTGCTATATCAGCTCCGCTCGTGTATGTAACATCTACAGCTATAGTTACTTTTGTTTTGCCATTGTTTTCCGCGCGGTTGATCTCTGTGTATTTGACTGCTAAAACAGTATCAGATGGGGTTGCAGTAGGTTTAGGCGAGCTTGTTATCGGTGGTGTATATGTCGGCATTGTATTTGTCCATTCGGGAGGCGTATTTGGAGAAGCTGGAACAGAAACGCTGCTGTTTTGAGATACAATAAGTAAAGCTGTAAGGCTGAAGGCAAAACTCAGCATTATCAGCACGAAGAGAATAACAGTTGAAAGCTTCATAAATGTGCATAGAATCGGCCAGTTAATATTGCTTGTTGCAAAAAGGGCAGTCTACAAAAATGTCGCGTTAGAGCAGATTCATAAAAACTTGTTTTTAAAAGAAGGAGCTGTCTTTACAAAAGGGCTATTTCAGCGGTGGGATATTGAAGGTTAGTTTAAGCGCTGCAGCAAGTTAACGCAGTATTTTAAACAGCCCAAACGTTACGCTAAACCTCAAGTAGAAGCGCTAAACACAGGGCAGTCAACATATAGGCTAAAACTAAAGCTTGAAGCAATTTTTAGAGAATGTTAATGTTAGCAGTAACCTTTATGGGGTAGGTTTTTATTTGAGATTGTAAAAATGTTTTGCATTGCCTCGATAGCTCAGCCCGGTAGAGCGGCTGCCTTGTAAGCAGCAGGCCGTGGGATCAAGGCCCACTCGAGGCTCTCAAAAATTTTAAAAGTTAATCAGTTTTCTTTGTTTTCTTTTGCTGAGGTTTCTTTGCTGGAAGGAACTTTGTCTGTTAATAATTTATATTTTCTTGCGTGTGTGTCGACCATACCGTTTTCAAATAGTTTGCGCAAGGATTTAAAAACTGCTTTAGAAGTCTGCCCAGACTTGTCAGTTATTTCTTGGAGAGTTAATTCTTTTCCTTCCGCTTTTAGTGTTTTAACCACTGCTTCGTCAACTTTATTTAACTTCATCATTATCTGCTCCGTTAATAGTGTTCTTTTTACTGTGAACTAGGGTTTTTCAATTTTGCGGTAAAAATAACGTATTTAGAAGAGAAAAGGGCAGTAAAACAAGAGGCAATTTTTGGTTTTTCACTTGCGGTATTTGTAGTATCAATAGAGAATTATAGTTAGTTCGTCAGTTGTCATTTTTTTCAGGAACAGATAGTCGTATTTGTCAGATAGTCAGTAATTTTGTTTTTTGTCACGAGGGTTTTTGTGTATTGATGTTGTTGAAGGGTTTGTGTGTTTGTTTGAAAGAGAGTTGGTTTTTAGAAGTGTTGTTTTGGAAGGTTGGTTTTAAAAGTGAGTGATGTGTTAGTGTTGTGGGAGTTTAATGGTTCGCGAATTTGTATTGTTCTCGCGTATAGGTCAGACGGATTCAAACTTTAATAGTTTGCATGATGCGGGGAGACTAGATATTTTGCATGAGTGTGTTGTAAGTAGTCTTTTTTTGTCTCATGGGTTACGTAGAGATGTTGTTTTTCATGCTATTTTAAATGGTCCTCCAAATCCTCCGGTTCATATTAAAATTGATGGCAAAACCCTCTATGATGTGCGTACTGATATGGAAACATGGCAGGGTATAATTAAGAAAACACTTGCCGGCAAACAACATCCAGGCATAAGTAAGGATAAGACTAGTTTTGAGGCGTTGTTAAAATCAAAAGCTGAAAGTGGGAGTTGTGATATTTATGTGCTTGAGGAGGGGGGAAAGGATTTAAAAGAGATAGAGTTTGGGGAGAATTCAGTGTTTATTTTAGGTGATCATGTGGGTATGCCTAAAAAAACTGAGGCTTTTGCGTTAAGGTTTGGAGAAAAAATTAGTCTGGGAAAAACACCTTATTTAGCAACATCATGTATAACGGTAATCAATTACACCTTAGATCAAAAAACGACCGCCACACTTAACCTTTAAAGTGTTCATACCCACAAGGTTCAATACATCGTTGTTTGCCGTCTGCTGTAATAAGTAGGGTTAATTGTTTTTCTATTGTTGCTCTGCCTATAGCAATTAAATTACCGCCAACGGCTTCAACGGCAGCCTTTGCTACTGCCCAGCTCTGGGGGTTAACTGTTAAAACAAGCTCATATTCCTCACCACCATACAGCGTCAACTGTTCTGCATCTAAACCATTTTGTTCTGCAAACACCACCACTTCTGCTGCAACAGGCAGAGTTTCAACAACAAAACCTACCCCACTCATACGCATCAATTCATACAAACTCCACGCTAACCCATCACTACTATCCATAGAGGCAGAAACACATCCAGATTTTGAAAGAACTAAACCCTCAACCAATCGCGCACAAGGATTAAAAACAGCCTGCTCTAACACTGCACGGTTTTCAGATGAAACCACACAGGTCTTGTCAAACAACATTTGTAACCCAGCAGCAGACTTTCCAAACAACCCAGTAACAGCCAAAATATCACCAGGTTTTGCACCCTTACGCAACATCAAAGCACTCTGTTTAGCTACACCATATAAAGAAACAGATATAGTCAAATCACCCGTTTCACCCACATCACCCCCAACAATATATGCACCATACTCTCTTGCAGCAAAATTTAAACCATCAACAATCTCAACCACAGCATGTTTAGTAGCTAAATTTTTAGGCAACCCAAGCCCAACTAGAACCGCTATAGGCTGTACACCTTTTGAGGCAAAATCACTAACATTCATCACTATAGCCTTACGCGCCGCACAGTAAAGACTCATCGCAAAAGGAACATCCGTTTTAGCCACCAACATATCAGTCTTTAAAACCGCCACGTCCCCCCCATCACCAATAGGCACCGCAGAAACATCATCCCCAAAAGGAACAGACATACTAGGCATTAAAACCAAACGCTGACGAAGTATATCGATAATTTCGTGTTCACCTAAACAATCATTGACAGCCATAAAAGAGCCTTCTACAGCTAAAAGAACACTACAAACAAATAAAGAATACCCAATCCTCAAGCCACAACAAACCAACATTTAAAAACCTTAAAACCACTGCAATAGTCTAATGTAAACTGATGCCCCGATAGCTCAGCCCAGCAGAGCGGCTGCCTCGTAAGCAGCAGGCCGCGGGAGCAAAGCCCGCTCGAGGCTCCACCCTTATGGGGGCATAGTCTATTGTTGGTTTATTATTTGGTGTAAGCTTTTTTGTGGATGAGAGTTATGTTGGAACAGTGTTATGTTTGGGGTTACTTTTTTAGTTTCAAGTTTATTTTATTTTTTGTATGTGTAAGGTGTATCTTTTAGGTGGAGAAAGTGTTCGTAAACGTGATGGTGAAAAAGTTAATCGACAGGCGTTTAACGATGCTGGGGGGTCACCTGATGTTTTGGTTTTTTCTTGGGCAAGAGCAAATTTTGATCAGACATATCAACGGCAAAAATTAGTCTACAGTTACATGCAATATTTAGGTGCTAATAAAGTAACTTTTGTTGATTATTCAGTGTCTCATCAAGAGCTTGAAAGAAAAATTAGCCAAACGGATCTTATTTATTTGACTGGAGGTAGTCCAAGTATTTTGATTGAACGTTTCAAACGTAAGAGTGTGGATGTTTTGTTGAAAGATTTTGATGGCGTAATTGTTGGTCGAAGTGCTGGAGCGTTAGCTTTATGTAAAAAGTGTCTTGTAACCATAAGAGCCACTAAGCAGGTCAAAATAATTGAGGGTTTAGGTTTAATTGGTTTAACAATGAAAGCGCATTATACTCGTAAAAAAGATGCCCAGTTGAAGGTACTCTCTATGGAGGAACCGATTTTTGCGGTTCCAAGAGGTTCAGCATTAATTTATGATTATAAGAATAAATTATCGTGCATTAACTTGGTGTATTTGTTTGAAAACGGTGAGCGGCAAAATGTTGCTACTATTTTTTGACTATCTACTTTAAGGTGTTATAGCAAGTCAAAATGACGTTGGTAGGGTGTTTTCGTTTACTGTTTGAAGTAGATTTCGCTTTTACATACTTTGCCATTACATGTTTTGTTGCTATGGGAAAATGTGTCAATAACTACCACCTTACTATCAGGGTCAACTGTAAACGTAGGACAGCGTAGGCAGTATAACTGTTGTGAGGATATTTGCACATGGATGGAGGCACACAATAGGTATAAGGGGTTATGGTTCACTTGTTATCAGACACCTCCAACTGTTACTCAGTTAACTGGCGTTTTGGATTTTTTCTTATGCTAAAAGTTGCAACGCTATTTGGTTTAACCGTTGGAACGGTTACAGTAGGAGTTTATTATCTTAGAAGAAGGAGAAAAAGAAAAGTAAGTAGCGATGAATCGCTGCGGTTTGTCGCCTAGACTCCGCTTGAGGCTTCAGATCCTATACTCATACCCGTGACCCCTTGAGCGCGTAACGTCCAAACTTAGGTTGCTCTCTCCCGAGCCTAGCCAGATTCACCTGGTAAACAATGAAATAGCTCCCCTACGGAAGCCACCCATTGACCGCCAGCCCCAAAGGACGGATAATCAACGTTTCGGAAAGGGAAGCTCAAACGGCCTTTGACGCCTCACCCGCAGATGTTAGCCCGTCATGTAGAGGATTTACGGAGATAATGGACCCCTGACCCACCGCCGAAGATCCATCGCCATAACCTACAAAGTAGAAGGGACATTAAAACTTTCCCAGTATAGTTATTGTCTTTCAAGGGTAATTGCTGTTTTTAGTGCTTTTGCAGCTGCTTCAAGTTCATTTAACATATCGGTTGTTGTGTTGGCGGTTTTTTGGATTATGTTGATAAATGCGCTGCCTACAATTGCAGCGTCTGCGCCTGCGTTGATTACTCTTTGAATGTGTTCGGGTTGGGAAATGCCAAAACCTACGGCTAATGGAACTTTGTTAGCTGTGAAGGGTTTGATACGCTGTATTAGCTGCAGTGTTGAGTCGTCTATGGCGGATTTTACGCCAGTAACACCAAAGTGTGACACTATATATAGAAACCCAGAAGATGCATCAACAATTTTTGTTAGTCGTGCTTCTGAGGTGGATGGTGCTGCAAGAAAAATCGTATCTAAGCAGTAGGTGTTTGCTGCTTTTTTAAAGTCCGTGGCTTCTTCAATAGGTAAATCAGGTACAATAAACCCGTTAACACCGTGGTTTTTGGCGGTTGATAGGAATTTATCAATACCAAGGTGGAATATTGGGTTGTAGTAGGTCATTATAACTATGGGTACGTTGGCATGTTTTGTTTTAATTTTTTTGGCGATGTCTAACACTTTTAAGGGTGTGGTGCCTGCGTTTAGTGCGCGTAAGCTTGCTGCTTGAATTGTTGGACCGTCTGCAATGGGATCAGAAAAGGGTAAACCTAACTCTATAATGTCTACACCACCGTGTATTAAGGCCTCAACTATTTTTGGGGTTAGGTCTGGTGTGGGGTCTCCGGCGGTGATGTAACCTATGAGGCAGCCTTTTTTGTTTTTGCGGTTATTTTCGAAGACGTATTTTATGGCGGTCATATTTTTGCTCCTATAAAATCTGCTATGGTTTCCACGTCTTTATCGCCGCGACCAGATAAGGTAACCACGATAGATTGGTTTTTGCTCATTTGTGGCGCTAGTTGTATTGCGTGGGCAAGTGCATGGGAGGATTCTAAGGCGGGCAGTATGCCTTCGGTTTTGCATAGTATTAAAAAGGCATTCACCGCTTCTTTATCGGTGGCTGAAACATAATTTGCTCGTTTGAGAGTTTTAAGAAAAGCGTGTTCGGGTCCAACACCGGGATAGTCAAGACCTGCAGAGATGCTTGTGGTGGTTCTTATTTGTCCGTTATCATCTTGTAAAAGATAGGTATACATACCATGGAAAACCCCTTCGTGACCTTTGGAAAGGGTTGCAGCATGTCTACCTGTTTCTACACCATCACCTGCCGCTTCTATACCGTAAAGTTTGACATCAAAGTCATCTTCAAAAGGATAAAAAGTGCCAAGAGCATTGCTTCCACCACCCACACAAGCTACTAATGCATCAGGTAATCGATTTTCTTTTTGCTTAAATTGTTGCTTGATTTCTGTACCTATAACACTTTGAAAATCTCTAACCATCATCGGATAAGGGTGAGGCCCCATGGTTGAACCTATAAGATAATAGGTTGATTTGAGATTGGTTACCCAATCACGAAAAGCCTCATTAATGGAGTCTTTAAGCGTTTTTGAACCTGAATCCACGGGGTGCACCTTAGCATTTAAGAGTTTCATGCGAAACACGTTTAGTTTTTGGCGTTCACAGTCTTCAGTACCCATGTACACTTCAGCGTCTAAACCTAAAGCAGCACAAGCAATTGCGGTAGCCACACCATGTTGTCCTGCACCTGTCTCAGCTATAACACGGGATTTACCCATACGTTTTGCAAGTAACACCTGACCTAAAGTGTTGTTAATTTTATGTGCTCCACCATGTGCTAAATCCTCACGCTTTAAATAAATTTTCGCACCACCCAATTTACGGGTTAAATTTTCTGCAAAATAAAGCGGAGTAGGTCTACCAACAAAATCTGCCAAATAATAACCCAACTGCCTTTGAAAATCTGGGTCTTTTTTTGCTTGTCTATAGGCAACTTCAAGTTCGTTGACTGCTTCCATCAATATTTCTGGAACAAATTTACCGCCAAATTTTCCATATTTTCCATTCCGGGGGTAACTACTTATTTTCATGCATTTACAAGCTCCCTAACTTTTTCTTCAATATTTTCTGACAATATTATACTTGAACCAACAAGGAAAGCAGACGCACCTAATTGACGCAGAAACTGCAAATCCGCCGATGTATTTATGCCACTTTCGCTTACAACAATTAAATCATCAAAATTGTTTGCTTTAAGAATTTTTTCGGTATTGCCCAAAGCTATTTTTAAGTCTGCAAGGTTTCGGTTATTTATACCAATTAGATCAGCCTTTGTTTTTTTGGCTGCTTTGAATTCTTCTTGTGTGTGAACTTCAAGCAGAACCTCAAGACCGTTTGCATGTATGTAATCTATCATGCTATCAAGCGCTATTTCACCGTATCCTCGGTCATATAATGTTATAATCAAAAGCACTGCATCGGCACCAATATTGGCGGCAGCATAAACTTGGGTTTTGCTTAAAATTATGTCTTTCATTAACAGGGGAAGCTTCACGGCTCTGCGAACATCGGAAAGCGTGTTTATTGAACCTTTAAAGTGTCTTGGTTCGGTTACCACAGATATTGCCACTGCACCACCGCTCTCCATAGCTTGGGCAATTTCTGTTAAGTCATTATTTTCACATATAGTTCCAAGACTTGGTGAGGCTATCTTGATTTCAGCTATTACAGGGTTTTTATTGCATTCAAGTATTGCTTTTTTAAGGCTTAAACGCAGACGTCTACTATGATCAAAAGAGCCATAATAACCACTGCTAATGGTTACTTGTGCATCAAAACCTAATGTGTCATAAAAGTCACTCATATTAAGCATCCAACTCTTCAAACTGCTGTAAATTACCACCAGAAATACTGATTAACGCTTTTAATTTACCAAAAGCTGCACCACTTAAGATAGACTCTTTGGCAATTTGCATAGCTTCTGTAAAATCATCCGCTTTACCACCTACAATAATACCTGCGGCACTGTTAACTAAAACTAGCTCCACTTTAGGATCCTTTAAATTTTTACCTAACAATATAGCTTGGATAATTTTGGCACTTTCTTCAACATTTAAAACTTTTAAATCAGAAATGTTTGCTTGTTTTACACCAAAAAACTCTGGTCTAACTTTCAACTTGTTAATTTGACCATACTTTAAATGTACAATACAGGTTTTACCTAAAGTGGATATTTCATCTAGACCATCTAAACCATGTACAACCATTGCTTCTCGGCAACCAAGAGTGTTAAGCACCTTAGCCAAGGGTACAGTTAGCTTTGAGTCATAAACTCCAAGTAGTTGTCCTGCAGCATTTGTGGGATTAGTTAACGGCCCCAGTAAGTTAAAAACGGTACGTATGCCTATCTCTTTACGAGGTTGCATTGCAATCCTTAGGGCAGGATGAAAAAGAGGGGCAAACAGAAAGCCGACGCCTATTTTTTCAATTGCCATTTGTACATCCTGAGGGGTCATAGCTAAGTTTAACCCTAATTTTTCAAGCACATCTGCGCTACCACTTTTGCTTGTTACGGCACGATTTCCATGTTTAGCAACGGGGATACCTGCACCTGCAATTACAAATGCTGCTGCGGTACTCACGTTAAAAGTTTTAATTCTATCTCCACCTGTGCCACAAGTGTCCACAAGTCTACTCTGCACGTGGGGTTTGATTTGTATACATTGTTTTTTCATTACGTTAGCAAAGGCTACGAGTTCGGCAGTTGTTTCACCTTTAATTCGAAGGGCTGTTAGAAGTGCACTTGTTTGGGCACATGTTGTTTTTCCCGTTATGATATCTTGCATTATTTGTGTGGATTCGTTAAATGAGAGGTTTGTACCGTCAATGAGTTTTTGAATGCAACTTTGTATCATAGATGTTTACCTTCAATAAAGTTGTGAATGATTTTTTTGCCGTATTGGCACAAGATAGATTCAGGATGAAACTGGAGTCCATAAATGGGATATTTTATATGGCGTACAGCCATGATTTCGCCATCATCCGCGGCCTGTGCAGTGATTTGCAAACAATCGGGAATTGAAACGCGTTCACCTGCAAGAGAATGGTACCGTGTTGCTGAGAATGGGTTATATACTCCTGTAAAAAGTGTTTTACAATCATGTATAATGGTGCAGTTTTTGCCATGTAAGAGTTTTTTGGCGTGAACTATTTTTCCACCATAAGTATGGATTATTCCTTGATGGCCCAAACAAACGCCAAGGGTGGGGATGTTGTGGCTTAGAGTTTGCAGAATTGATTTGCAGACTCCAAAGTATTTTTCATCTTCTGGAGTGCCGGGACCGGGTGAAAGAACAATTCGATGGGGGTTGAGTTTTATGAGGTTTTGTAGGTTTGTTTGGTCATTTCGGTAAACTATAGTTTCTGCGCCCATTTCACCGATATATTGTACAAGGTTGTAGACAAAGGAGTCATAGTTGTCAATAACTAAGACTTTCATGTTAGATGGCTCCTGATGTTTCAAGGGCTTTCATTAGGGCTTTGGCCTTGTTTTCGGTCTCAATCCATTCATGTTCGGGAATTGAATCTGCGACAATACCTGCACCTGTTTGTATGTAAGCGTGATTTTTGTGGGCAAATAGTGTTCTAATAGTGATTGCAAAATTTGCATTACCATTATATGAAAAGTAACCCACTGCACCTGCGTAAGGTCCACGTTGTGAAGGCTCTAGTTCGTTGATGATTTGCATAGCTCTAATTTTTGGTGCTCCAGAGACAGTGCCTGCGGGGAAAACTGAACGTAGTGCATCAAAGCTGTCTAAATCATCGCGTAGTTCACCGATAACTTGGGATACTATGTGTTGTACGTGACTGTATTGGTGTACTTTCATGAATTCGGGTACGTGTACGCTTCCAAAATTGGAAATTTTTCCTATGTCGTTTCTAGCTAAATCCACCAGCATGACGTGTTCAGCACGTTCTTTGGGGTCTGATAGTAATTTGTGGGCTAAACGGCTATTTTCGGTTTTGTTTTGTGTTATTTTAGTGGTTCCTGCGATTGGGAAAGTTTCAACCATACGATTGTTGATGCGGATAAGCATTTCAGGGCTGGCGCCAACGATTTGGCGATCATCTGTTTTATAGTAGTACATGTATGGTGAGGGGTTTATGTGGCGTAAGGCTTGATAGAAGGGGAGTAGGGAGCCTTTGATTTGGAATTGGTAGCGTTTTGATAGGACGACTTGGAAAATGTCACCTGTAGTTATGTATGCTTTGGCTTTTTCGACTGCTTGTTCAAAGTGGTTTTTTGAAATGTTGGTTTTTGGTTTAGAAATTTTAAGGGTTTCAGTGTTGAGGTTTTGTTTGAGGATGTTTTTAATTTCGGGTAGTCGATTTTCTTCTTGGTAATAGTAGAGGGCTAATTGTTGGGGGTGGTCAAATATTAGGCCGTCGTCGTAGATGCCCATTTCGATGTCTGGAAAGTTTGTGTTGTTTTTTGTTTGAGATAGTTTTTCCCAGTATTGTATGGCGTTATATGAGATGTAGCCTACGGCGCCGCCTATGAGGGGGTATTTGTGGTTGGGGATTGTTTTGGGTTTTAGTGTTTCTTGGATAAGTTTGAGGGGGTCAGGGGTTTTTTGTCGGGTTTTTTCGCCTGTTTTTTGGTTGTGAGTTAAGGTTTGTCCGTTTTTGGCTTGGATTGTTATTGTTGGTGAGAAGCCTATGAAAGAGTATTTTGCTAGTTTTTTGGGGCCTTCAATGGATTCTAGAAGGTAGGTGTTTTTGTGATGTGTTTGGAGGTTTGAGAAGATTTTGAAGGGTTGTTGGGTGTAGGTTATTTTTTTGTATTTTACGGGGTTGGCTTGTTTTGTTATTGTTTTAGTTGTTTGGTTGCCAAAGGCTATTCCTCATTTGATATATTCACCTGTTAACTAGTTTGAAAGTATACACTAATGTTTTATTTAAGGCTTACCTGTACACAATTGTACAATTCAAAGAGGGAGTACACTAAGCATCCAATCAAAATAACTCTTAGAACCCTCAACAATAGGCACTGCCAAAATCTCAGGCACCTCATAACTATGCAAAGCCCCAACCCGCTTCTCCAAACCCACAAACAAACGCACATCTGTTTTCATAATCATCAAATACTCCTCAGCCGAATCAACTTTACCCTCCCAACAAAAATGGGAAAACACCGGCCCAAGAATATTAACACAAGCAACCAAACGCTCCTCTAACAATATACGCGCAATATTTTCAGCCTCAACCTTACTAGCCACTGTGACATAAACCATTATAAAGCCACTCAAGAACAACACCACACACAACACAAGATTAACAGATAAAAACATGTTTCGTTCACACCCCGACAACTAAAACATACAACAAGACCAAGAAATAAGAATCGGATGTTAAAAATAAAAACCGTAAGCTCTATATTATTCAATGAAACATTTCTGAACTACAGCAAGTGGGCTCGTGGCTCAGTCAGGCTAGAGCGGAGGACTCTTAATCCTTAGGTCGCGGGTTCAATTCCCGTCGAGCCCGCCATTAAAACCACACACATCAAACAACACATGCTACCTAAAAACAACACGACTACAGATTTTACAAAAAAGAAAAACAAAAAAATAAAAAAATAACAGGTTAATTAATAAGATCGGGCAAAATAGACTACATCTTTACCGCTTTTGCCACAGTAAACACAGCAAATTTTAGGTTCTTCTTTCTCAAAGGGTATAACTCGAATAGTTGCACCTGTTTCTGCTTTAATTTTTGCCTCACAATCAGGACTACCGCACCAAGACGTTTTTATGAATCCACCCTTACCTTCAACAACTTGTTTGAATTCATCATAACTCATCACAGCAGTAATTTTTTCTTGCAACATAGTTTTTGCTTTTGCAAACATATTATCCTGTATATCTTGGAACAGTTTCTCAACAGTATCAGATATGTCGGCTTCTTTAACAAAAATTTTCTGGCCAGTGTCTCGCCTAACCATAACTACTTGACCGTTTTTAAGATCACGCGGACCTACCTCAATACGTATAGGAACACCTTTGAGCTCCCATTGATTAAATTTCCAACCGGGAGTATATTCTTGGCGATCATCAAGAATAACACTTAAACCGTTAGTTTTAAGAATATCAGCTATTTCACAAGTTTTGGCGGCAATTGCCTCTGCATCCTGCCCTTTGAAAGGAATGGGAACTATCACAATTTGTGTTGGAGCAACTTTGGGTGGCATAATTAAACCCTTGTCATCTCCGTGAACCATAATCATAGCACCAATAAGACGCGTAGTAATACCCCAACTGGACTGCCAAACATAATGATCCATCTTGTCTTCCCCTATGTATTTTACGTCAAAAACTTTGGCAAAATGTTGACCAAGATTATGACTGGTACCCATTTGCAGAGCTTTACCATCAGGCATAATTGACTCCACTGCAGTGGTATATAGAGCACCAGCAAATTTTTCGCTTTCACTCTTAGTGCCAATCAATACGGGGATAGCTAACATGTTTTCGATGACATCTTTATACATGTTAATAGCCCACATAACTTCTGTTTCGCATTCTTCGGCTGTCTGATGTGCTGTGTGACCTTCTTGCCAGAGAAATTCGCGTGTGCGCAAAAACAGTTTAGTTGCCTTAGTTTCCCAACGGACAATATTGCACCATTGATTAATTTTAAGGGGCAGATCTCGCCAGCTACGTATCCATTTAGCATACATAGAATACATAATAGTTTCACTAGTTGGACGCACGGCAAGTTTTTCTTCCAGAGAGGTATCTCCGCCTTGTGTAATCCATGCTACTTCAGGAGTGAATCCTTCAAAATGTTCAGCCTCTCTTTTAAGAAAAGCTTCAGGTATAAACATGGGAAAATATGCATTTCTATGCCCTGTGACTTTAATTTTTTTGTTGACTACTTCTTGAATTTTTTCCCAAACAGCATATGCATCAGGACGGATAATCATACAACCTTTCACAGGAGCATAATCGGCAAGTTCTGCTTTTAAGACAACTTCAACATACCATTCACTAAAGTCTACGTTTTTCTTTACAGTTACACCAGTATCAGACATTAACAATCGCTTCTTGCATTTTTATGCCTACAGCTACATATAAAACCATACTGGACAGTCCACGTAAACAAGGTTAAAAAAGAAGAATAAATGTTTTAGCGTGAACGCGTGCTAGCTACTTTTGGCCCTAACAATGTCCAAAGCCATTCAGCGAATTCTTGCAGATTTTTTGTTTGGATATACACCTCACCAGGTCCTGTAATTTGAGTTACAAGTCCTTCACCGCTAAGCATAGTTTCCTTTAAACCTCCAAGCCGGGTAACCCTGTAGTTACATGTGTCACTAAAACCAACAAGATGAAAATTGTCAACAATCAATGTTTGACCAGCTTGTAAAGTGTGAACATCAATAGCACCAAAGGTGTTTATGAACAGTGGACCATTGCCAGTTGCTTTTAGCATAAATAAACCTTGACCAAATAAGCCCTTAGTGAAACCTTCCCATTTAACGTCTAGATCAATATCGGCGGTAGAGGCAATGTAGGCAGATTTTTGGATAATATAACCCTTACCAGGTGCAACATTGAGCTGTTCAATATCTCCAACGGGAGCTGCTACAAATGCAGCCTCACCAGGCCCTTTTGTAGCAGTGTAATCGTTAACCCAAAAAGATTGCCCACCAATAAGTTTTAAGCCTAAACTACCAAGTAAACTTTTTTCGCGTTTACGAGTACGAATTTCAATCGTTGGGTCCATATAAGTCATGGCACCAGATTCAGCAGTAATTGTTTCTCCTTGATCTAATTTGGCAACAAGCATAGCATATGATGGTTTATATTTTACGTCAAACTTCACATCAAATTCCTTCTTCTTGTAATAATATTAACTTAAGTCTATCTTAAGAAGATATGTATAGCACAATAACATGCACACAAATGACCTACAAATAGATATCTTGGCTTTTTCTAAAACTATCAAGACACATCAACTTTTCTGACAGGACAACAGAATTGTTTAGACCTGTACACGGGGCACCATACACATCATATGATTAGTCAGATAACAAATATTCATCATTTTCCAGACAGTATTCTAAAAATGTTTGTGTATGAGCCAAGGATAAAACTGTTGCACCACTTTAAGCAGGTTTTTGGGAGAAAATACACCTTTTTCACAAATTAAACCATGAATATATCTACTAGGCGTAACATCAAACGCGGGGTTTCGTACATCCAAACCCTTTGGCGCGTCAAACCAGACTTCAGCGGGGCTACGTTGTTCAACACCTTCAAGTGTACTGTAAAAAGTTGTAGGATCGAATTTAAGCAACTCTGAAACTATGTAAAACGGTTTATGTGCTTCATACGCCAAAACAGCAAGCCCACATGTACCAATCTTGTTAACCACATCACCCTCAGAAGTAAATGCGTCAGCACCTACAACTACAAAATCAGCTTTAGAAATAAACGCCTGGATTGCCGAGTCAACAATAAAAGTGGTTTCCACACCATTTTTAATTAGTTCACACGCAGTAATTCTGCCTTGAAACGTGGGACGAGTTTCGGTGCAGATAACTTTGAAATTTTTACCGTCTTGCTTAGCTTTGAGTAACATTTGAGACACTGAGGAAGAATTACAATGAGTAAAAACAGTCATACCATTTTGTATAAGTTCAGCACCTACTTCAGCTGCACGCGTCCTTGAAACATCAAGTTCACTTAAAAAATTATCAGCACTCATAACCAGCAAAGTGCAAAGTTCAGAAATTTTTTGAATATCACTACTCTGGACTTGATTGATCAAGCATTGAAGAGCATTACGAAGTAAGGGTTCAGTTTCACGAGTATTAAAAAGCAACTGCTGCACCTGTTCAAGTTCAAATAGAAAGCTATCTTTGTCTGTTGTTTTTGTCTGCTGAGCAAACTCTTGAAGAGCTTTTATAGCTGCGATTGCAGCGTTTCTTGCACCTTTGATTTCAAGGGTACGAATTTTTTCTGCAGTAACTTTCACAGACTCCATGTTCGCCATTCAACACCAACAACAACAGCATTTACCTAAAAATATTGAAGAGTAACATATAAGTAAATTGAAAAGGAACACTTTTTGAATTGTAACTTAAACTTACAAATTTACAGCTATAACACTGTTTAGTATTAATTTACCCGTTTTGATCAGTTATAAATTTTAAATTTAGTCACCTTATGAGGTGTCGCCAAACAGGCAGTTTAAAATTTGAACCTCTATGATGAGGATTTAGTCTGCAACCTTGCACTATTGCGCTTTCTAATCCAGTAAACATTAGAAGTAAGGTATGCTGAGTTACGTGTTTTTCTAAAGAAACAGCAAATTCGCAAGTATCTCAAACATGGCAGTTATATAGAGTAAAATATTGAATTCCAGTAGCGAAATGTGGATGAAAAGTTGGGGGTTATGTATTTTGGATTTGTTTTACTATTTTTTGTATTTGATCTTTTGTTAAACAGTTGTTGTTTTGGTTTTTTATGTAGTTGGAGAGTTGTTGTAGTTTAAGGATGGTAACTGTGGTGTTGTTAACGGTTAGGTCAGCATGGGGGTTGGTGAATACAATTATGCCCTCAACCCAAATTTTGTGTCCTTGAAAAGTGTGGGTGTTGTCAAGTACTTTTTTGATTTTTTGTGTGTTGCGTTTAATTTGTAGGCTGGGGTTACTTTTGATGTGTTTTCCAGGTCGTTGCCATTGGTCGCCGTTGCAGATGATTTTGCCACTCCAGTTTTTGGTTTCCAGTACATAAACACCGTTGGGCCCCAAGACTATGTGATCAATATCACCCCCTTTACCTTTGAGATATGCACCATTTATAAGATAATGATCATCATTTAGACTCTTGGTTAAAGTGTTAATTACCTCTTTTTCACCCTGTCTACCACTTTTATAAATGCGATATTTTCGTTGATAGTACTGAAACACCATCAATACTATTATGGAAGCTACAAAACCTATACCCTCAATTACGCCAATACGTCTCATATGAAACAGAGCACTATAACATGTTAAACCAAAAATCAAACTAAAGAAGAGTAAACTTAGAATTGACCTACCAAGGTATTTTCGAGATTGGTTTTTCAAATAGTTGTTGGCACCATCTATTTTTCGCATGTAACTCAACTTTAAATATCAAAAGAATAGTTAACCCATATTTTACTGTAATGCCAGCAGAACATACATTTTAAAACCAACACAACGATGAGTGTTTAGCGTAGAAGTAGAACACGTATGGATAAAAAACAGTGTTTATTAATCTTTGAAATGCCACTTGCTGAGGCTTGAGTTGGTTTGTTTTTTGCTCAACATAACCTGACGTACATGAGGAGTAAAACGTTTATATTGTTGTCTGATTTTTGCATTATTCTAATATAAAGAAACGATTCTATCTAAAGTAGGGATTTACATGGCATATTTAACTACAACAGGTTCAGGACAACCCGTCCTTATCCTTAAAGAAGGAACAACACGAAGCAGAGGAAAAGAAGCTCAAAGAAATAACATTATGGCTGCACGAGTAATAGGCGAGGTTCTAAAGACTACTTTAGGACCAAGAGGCATGGATAAAATGCTCATTGACAGTCTAGGCGACATAACTATTACTAATGATGGCGCGACAATTTTAAAAGAAATCGATGTAGAGCACCCCGCAGCAAAAATGATGGTTGAAATCGCAAAAACCCAAGATGACATGGTAGGTGATGGAACCACCAGTGCAGTTGTTCTTGCAAGTGAACTTTTAAAGAAAGCAGAAGAACTGCTTGAACAAAACATTCACCCCACAACTCTGGTAAGCGGTTATAGGAAAGCAGCCCAGAAAGCAATTGAGATAATAGGTGAAATTGCGGAACCCTTAGATGTTAACGACAGCAAAACGCTGCTAAAAGTAGCTTTAACTTCAACAAGTAGCAAATCGGTTGGCAGTGCAAGAGAACATCTTGCAGAAATCTCCATAGATGCAGTGAAACAAATTACAGAAGTACGCGGAGACAAAACAATTGCTGACATTGATAACATTCAAATTATCAAGAAAACAGGCAAAAGCCTACTTGAAACACAGCTAATCAAAGGCATAATTGTTGATAAAGAAGTAGTCAACCCAGGCATGCCTAAATCAAAACAGAACGCACAAATTGCACTTTTAGATTCACCTCTTGAAATTGAAAAAACAGAAATCAGTGCAGAAATCAGAATTAAAGACCCCGCACAAATGAAAGCGTTCCTAGACCAAGAAACAGACATGTTAAAAGAAATGGCTGATAAACTAAAAGCCGTAGGTGCAGACGTAATTTTCTGTCAAAAAGGCATAGACGACATGGTACAGCACTTCCTAGCCAAAGAAGGCATCATAGCAGCACGTCGTGTAAAAGAATCAGACATGGAAAAACTTGCCCGTGCAACAGGTGCAAGAATAAGCAGTGACCTTGACGACTTAAAGCAAGATGACCTTGGCAAAGCAGGGTTAGTTGAAGAACGCAAAATTGGCGATGACAAAATGATTTTTGTCGAAAAATGCAAAGACCCACATAGCGTAGCAATTCTACTTCGTGCAGGCTTAGAACGCATGGTTGACGAAGCAGAACGGGCACTAACCGATTCACTATCCGTTGTGTCAGACGTCATTGAAAACAACAAAGTTGTACCAGGTGGCGGTGCAGTAGAAATGGAACTTGCAAAAGAACTCCGCAAATACGCCACAAAAATTGGCGGAAGAGAACAACTCGCAATTGAAGCCTTCGCTAATGCAGTAGAGGTAATCGCAAGAACCCTTGCCGAAAACGCAGGACTTGAACCAATAGACATCCTTGCACAACTACGCACAACACACGATGCAGCAGACAACAAAAACAAAGGCATCAACGTCTACGAAGGCAAAATACAAGACAGCATCAAAAACGGTGTCATCGAACCAATAATGGTCAAAGAACAAGCAATCAAATCAGCAGCCGAATCAGCAGCTATGATACTACGCATCGACGACGTAATCACTTCCAAATCACCAAAAGGTGGCCCCGGCGGTCCAGGCGGAATGCCCGGCGGCATGGGCGAAGACTAAACGTCCTCCACCCCACAATTTTTAATTATTTAACTCTATTTAATCAACAACCAGTCTGTTTAGACTTACATGTATGCTCTTTGTTGCAAGTTTCTACTTAGGCTTCATGAAAACGTATTTATGTTAAAAGACTTACCATCTTGCAATAAATAAAAACGCGCTCTGGTAGTATAGTCCGGTCAAGTATAGCGGCCTCTCGAGTCGCGGACCCGGGTCCGAATCCCGGCCAGAGCACCAAAAACCTCACTTGTTTTTGTATTTAAGGCCTGATTTGTGTCTTGATTAGCGTTACGGGAATTTGTAACGGCGTTACAGTTTTCCGTAACGTTCAGCCCAACACCCTGTAACAACATTGCGTGTTCGCGAATCTGTACGCTTTTAACGTTAATACGATGACGTAGCACTCGACGATAAACGCCATCAAACTTTTCAGGGTTCTTCAAAAATTCCATTTCAGCCTTACTTAACATAACATTTCACCAAAAAATAAGACGACCAGACCTATTTAACATCTCCTATTACGTATCAACGCGTGAAAATCTATCAAAAATCTTTGAGAGATAGCCCTTTATCGTTACAACAGTAATACTACGGATGGTCAAATCCGCGTTTATTTGCCGCTCGGTAAGCCCGTTCGAATGTCTGGCCAAATTTTGACACCGTTAAGCAAGTTTTGAAAAAGTTATAACCTAAAATCCCGGAAGAGTTATACATAGGTTTGTTTTACTCTTTGTAAACGCGGCAGATTTCGAAAATATCGCTGAATCTGGCTTATTGATAAATAGTGTCATATGTATAATTGTGTGAATTATACATAGGTTTTATTTTTTGTAAAAAAGCATTTTTAAGCCGTTTTTCCAAATTTAGTCACGTTTTCCAAATGTTTTCTCCACCTA
>WQYG01000035.1 GCA_009781395.1 Candidatus Bathycorpusculum sp.
GCTGGACCACCTGAACCAGCACCCACATTGTAGGAAATACTGTAAGAATCCTTTGTAACATCCGCTTCACCATCACCAACAGTATCATAGCCCCAAACAGCATACACCACAACATTCTCAGTAGTGCCAACCATAACTGTAGTAGTCACATAGGAAAGCATTCCAGTATCGGTCACCCCAAGAATTTCTGTAATTTGAGTTTCACTCCAGCCAACAAACACTACATTCACACCGCCCACTTGAGCATGTTCTGGTTTAGGAGTTTGTAACAAAGTATGTTGTCCGGTTTCTATGTCTGTTTCAGTTGTTGGGCCAGTATCAGGGATACCGCCGTTTACGTTGTAAATGACGCTACGGGGGATGTAAAAAGTGACAATTGCGTTTGTGGTCACAAGTTCAGTGCCTGTTTTTGCTGAGTTGGGGTGGAGGCTGTATTGGTTATTATTGTCTTGTAATGTAAATGTGATGGTGTCGGTGGTGAATGTGGTTATGATTGAGAAAACTTTGCCGCCGATTTGGCCTACTGGAGCATGGTCGAGTCCTGTTGTGATTTCTATGGGTTTGTTAAATGGTGTAGGTAGGGTGGCTGTGACAATACCATCTGTAGATGCTGGATTAGCTGAAAATGTCACATCATTACCAATAACACCGCTAGCATCAGTTAATTGACCTTTGGGTAAGAGAACAAATACATTACCGCCACTACCAGTAAAGCCTACGCCAATATTACCTGCGCCACCCGTGCCTCTTGCAGATACGGCTGTGTTTTCACCATAAATAAGGATGTCCCCTGCACTGCCACTATAGCCACCGCCAATACCAGCGCTACCACCAGAAAGACTAATGCTGCCAGTAGCTGTTACAGTACCACCAGAAATGGAAATAACGCCACCACTACCACTATTAAAACCACCACCAATACCCGCACCACCGTAGCCACCAGTAGCTGTTGTAGTGCCGCCAGAAATGGAAATAACGCCACCGCCACCACCAGAGCCACCGCCACCAATACCCGCACCACCACCAACACCAGTAGCTGTTGTAGTGCCACTAGAAATGGAAATAACGCCACCACTACCACTTTGACCCCCACCAATACCCGCACCACCATTACCACCACCATAAGCATTTACAGTGCCACCTAAAATAGTAATATCGCCACCTCCACTATTTTGACCGCCACCAATACCCGCACCATATTGACCACCTCTAGCGGTAAGAGAACTACCAGAACTAGCCTCATCAATCACCACAGATGCCCCAACAGGAACCTCCAAACCCGCACGACCACCAGCACTTCTAAGAGAATTCTCCCCTTCAAGTGTAACAGTAACAACAGCACCTGCCTCCACTAAAAACGCACACCCACCACTAACACCATTTAAATCAATTTTTACGCCATTTAAAATAACAGTAGCATCTGTTACACCAGAATCAATTACAATATAATCCGTTAAAGTAGTAAAACCTGGATTAGTCATAGAAATTGTATAAACCCCATCCTTTTCAATAGTAAGGACAGGTCCATCATAAGAGTAGCCATCCACAACTTCAGTGTCAACAGTAAAATCTTTTATAATATTAAACATGACAAACGCGCCATCCGCCAAAAGATCAGCTACTGTCTCTACAGAACCGTCAGCTAACTCATGACCAGGTAAATCAAAAATAATTTCACAAGACGGATCAAGATTGGTAATAACTGAGAAAACTTTAGCACCATCTGAGCTCACAGGGTCAGGTCCAAGACCCGTTAAAACATCTAGCAAATTTTCATCAAACGGATCGGGTAACTCAACTGTAACAACACCACCAACATATTTAGGAACAACTGAAAATCTCACATCGTTACCAATATTACTGCTAGTTCCAGTTAATTGATTCTTGGGTAAGAGAACAAACACATTGCCTCCAGTGCCGCCATTACCCGCACCAATATCTGCTGCACCATCCATGCCTTTTGCAGTTACCACTGTGCTTTCACCATAAATTAGAATATTGCCTGCACCTCCGCCACCTCCGCCGCCAATACCGGCACTGCCACTATAGGCAGGGCCGCGAGTATTGCCAGTAGCTGTTACAGTGCCACCTGAAATAGTAATAACACCACCATCAGCAAGATAGCCTCCGCCAATACCAGCACCGCTAATATCAGCACCAGTAGCTGTTACAGTGCCACCTGAAATAGTAATAACACCACCGGAACCACCAGTACTACCACCACCGCCACCAATACCAGCGCCACTACCTTCCGTAGCAATAGCATTTACGGTACCACCCAAAATAGTAATAGACCCCCCACCAACACCAATACCGCCACCAATACCAGCACCAAACTTGCCCCCAGTAGCGGTAAGAGAGCCCCCAGAAATAGTCTCATCAATTACAACAGAAGCCCCAACAGGAACCTCCAAACCCGCATGATTAAGATCACTTGTAAGAGAATTCTCCCCTTCAAGTGTAACAGTAACAACAGCACCACTCTCCACCAAAAACGCACAAAGACCATCATCAACAACCAAACTACTATACAAATTAATTTTTACGCCATTTAAAATAATATTAGCTGTCACGCCAGATTCAACTATAATATAATCTGTTGTAGTAGTAGAACCAGGAGTAGCCATAGAAATTGTATAATCTCCAGATGCCGTAATAGTTAGAACAGGACCGACATAGGAATAGCCGTTAGTATCGCCTGTAACGATAAAATCCTGCGCCCCAGCAAGCCCAACAAACTCTACAACCGCCACTTGAGTTTTAAGTTTAGTGCCGGTATTTGCCGACTGAGCACTAAGAGTATATTCAGGCAACGTAAAATGAATATCCACGTCAGCAAATGTAGTGATAACTGAGAAAACTTTAGCGCCACCTGAACCCACAGGAACAGGACCAAGACCCGTTAAAACATCTATGGTCACATCAAACGGAGCAGGTAATTCAACCGTGACAATACCCGTTGTAGATGCAGGGTTAGCTGAAAACACTACATCATCACCAATGATGCCAGCAGTTCCAATTAATTTACCCCGGGGTAAGAGAACAAACACATTACCCACATCACCAGCATTAGTCACACCAATATCCACCGCACCATCCGTACCTTTTGCGGTTACTACTGTGTTTTCACCGTAAATTAGAATATTACCTGTACTACCACTATAGTCGCCGCCACCAATACCAGTGCCACGTTCACCAGCATTAGTAGCTGTTATAGTGCCACCAGAAATCGTAACAAAGACATCGGTACCACCATAACCGCCACCAATACCAGCAGCAGTAACACCGCCAGTAGCCTCCACATAACCACCAGAAATAGTAACAAAAACACCATCGCCATAGTGACCACCGCCAATACCTGCAGCACCAGAGGCACCATTAGCGACTACAGTACCACCCGAAATTGTGATAACACCACTACCACTATTAAAACCGCCACCAATACCAGCACCATCATCACCACCAGTAGCTGTTAGAGAACCAGAACTAACATCAGAAATTTCAAGAAATGCACCCGGAGAAACTTCCAAACCCGCACGTTGCCCACCGCTAACAAACTCGTTCACATCCTCAAGTATGACAGAAACAATAGCATCCGCCTCCACCAAAAACGCACAACCACCACCAGCCAAATTAATTTTTACGCCATTTAAAATAATATTAGCTGTCACGCCAGATTCAACTATAATATAATCTGTTGTAGTAGTAGAACCTGGATTAGTCATAGAAATTGTATAAGTTCCAGACTCTTTAATAGTTAGAGCAGGTCCATCGTAAGAATAACCAGTATCGCCTGTAACGATAAAAGCTTGCGCCCCAGCAAGCCCAACAAATTCTACAACCGCAATTGGAGTCTTAAGTTTAGTACCAGTATTTGCCGACTGCGCACTAAGACCATACCCAGGCAACGCAAAATGAACAGACTCTGTAGTAAACGTAGTAATAACTGAGAAAACTTTTTCTTGTCCGCTTGCTACAGGACCAAGGCCTGTTAAAACATTTAGCAAATTTTCATCAAACGGAGCAGGTAATCCAACCGTAACAATACCAGATGTAGATACAGGGTTAGCTGAAAACACTACATCAGAACCAATAACATCACTGTCAATTTCAGTTAATTTATTTTTGGGTAAGAGAACAAACACATTACCCTCAGTACCGTCATGACCTGCACCAATACACGCTCCACCCCCCATGCTTTTTGCAGCTACTTCGGTGTTTTCACCGTAAATAAGAATGTCACCTGAATCACCACCATAGCCACCGCCACCAACGCCAGCACCACCACCGTAACCAGTAGTAGTTACAGTACCGCCAGAAATAGTAATAAAACCACCAGTAACACCATAACCACCACCGATGCCTGCAGCTTCAATACCGCCAGTAGCCTCCACAACACCACCAGAAATAGTAACAAAACCACCACCACCATAACCACCACCAACACCCGCACCACCATAGCCACCAATAGCGTTTACGGTACCACCAGAAATAGTAATAGCACCACTATCACCGCGATTACCACCGCCAATACCAGCACCACTAAAGGCACCATTAGCTGTTACAACACCACCAGAAATAGTAATAATACCACCATCACAACCATCACCACCACCAATACCAGCACCACCATCATAACCAGTAGCCTCCACAACACCACCAGAAATAGTAACAAAACCACCAGAACTCAAACAGCTACCACCAATACCAGCACCACCACTACCACCAATAGCTGTTACAGTACCGTCAGAAATTTCAACTACGCCCTCAATACCACTGCCACCACCGCCACCAATACCTGCAGCTTCATCACCGCCAGTAGCCTCCACAACACCACCAGAAATAGTAACAAAACCACCACCACCATAGTAACCACCACCAATACCAGCAGCACCATCACCACCAGAAGCAATTACATGACCACCAGAAATCTCAATAACCCCACCCTCACCCATATAGCTGCCACCAATACCTGCGCCATGCATACCACCCTTAGCAGTCACATAACCACCACGAATAACAACAGTCCCACAACTACTATCCTGAAATTGACCACCACCACCAATACCAGAACCACCACTTAAAGTAGCATCAACAGTCAGCTCACCCATGATTCTCTCAGAAGCGACAGATTGCGCATAAATCGTCAAACTATTACCAGAATTAACCTTAATACCACCAATCACACTCATATGTAACCAATTTGTCAAAACAAGGTTAACATCCCCCTCAACTGTAATACCCCCATCATAATCATATGCAACGTCCTCCTCAACAACATACCAACCAGTAGACAACACGTCAGGCAGATTACCCTCTACTATGGGAATATAGCCCGCAGGTACTGTTTGTTGCTGACCAAACTCGTCTAAGTAGGTGATGTCTGAGTTTGCTAGGGCAGGTAGTGTGAAAGTCGGCAATAATGCCGTTGTGAGGAGTAAAATTGTTAGAACGGCTATTATGCGGCTGTGTTTATATAAATTGATTTTTGGGTTAAATTTTGAATTGTGAAGGTTGGTGTTTTTGTTCATATCGATCACGGTTGAGAGATTTATTCCTGTGATAGAACATAATATGTCAATATATATGTTTGGTCAAATAATATAGAAACTCTAATCATATAGACATCTATAAAATAATCCTTACACTTCCATAACACAACAGACGAACAACCACACAAACAACAAAACAACACAAAACAAAATATAACAACAAACAACACAAAACAAACCACAAAAAACTCAAAAAACCACACTACAAAACAAACCAAACCACCAAAAAACCAAACACACAAAAACAAAAACAACACACAAAAAAACCAAATATCACCAACTTAAACCACCAACCAAAACCAAAAACACACCACAAACAAACAAACACTCACAACAAACCCCACCACAAACAACACACCCCCTAAGAACACAACAAACAACACCAACAACAAAAAAAATTAAAAACACACAACAAACAACAAAAAAGAAGCAGACACTTGCTTAGGGCTCAGGTATATTCCAACCGGCTTTTCTTTTTTGCATAACAATTTTTTGCATATCCAAATGAGTCACCACAAACTCTACATGCACACAAAAAGAATCATTTAAACAATGAGAACACACAACACCCTTTGGCGCAAAAGTAACAGTCACAGTTCGATTACCCGGCACCGTACGATCAAAAACACGCACACCCCCAAACGCATCCACAGAAACAAGCTCAAAACACTTACCCTTCAACATACACACCAACAAGAATCAAAATCAACGTTTATTCTAAACTCCAACTTACCCACACCACAACTTTAAGACATAAAACCGTTACCCTCCCCCACACAAAAATACCCAAACACCCACCAAAAAAAGTTGACACCAAAAAACGTTGCACCTAACTACCACGTGTCTTGCTAAATGTTTACACACGCACACATTTTAAAGCCTAAAAACTACACCCAACCCACCATCAACCATCCACTCAAACCACAACACACAACCTCACAAAACCCCCAACAACCACCACAACCTAAAAACAGAGTTAAACAGACATTCAAGTATGATAGTGTTGTTTATGAACTTTTAACTACAAACCTACTAAATGAAGATTTAAACGCAAGTTATGCTGCTAACTAAAACATTTTTGTCCCAAAACTTGTTTTTTAACAACATTTATTAACATGTTTTTAATACCCAAACTGCAGCTACATTCACAAGAAGGTTACCTGCATGAACATAAATACTAAATCCACTTTTAGAGTTTCTCGCAGAAAATTGCCACTCATCACTTTACTTGTCGCAGGGGTATTGATTGTTTCTTTGTTTGTTTACATATTTACTGTGGAGAATAATAGGTTTTTTTTGAAGGATGACAGTGTGTATGTTGAACTTGAGGTGTATGTTACAACTGAGACGGAACTTGTGAAGACTATTAACAATGCTAGAGGGGCAATAGTTATCAACCTTGATAATGATATCCAACTTACAGCATCACTTAATATTACTGCTAAAAAAGAGATTACCTTAACAAGCAACAGGACAACGGGTTTTTACAAGTTAATTGGCGCAAACCATGCAAGTACACTTATTGTTGAGAATAATGGTGTGCTAAGGCTTGCAGGTATTGTTGTAACACATGCCCCAGATGTTAAAGGTCGTGGAGTGACTGTTAATCCAGGCGGTACACTTTTCATGAATGATGGTGAAATTTCTGGCAACACAGAGTCTGCTAATGGGGGCGGTGTTCACAATATGGGCAATTTTACTATGTCGGGTGGCAAAATTTCCAGCAATGTTGCCTTTTACTATACGGCTTTTATTAGAGGGTGGGGTCAGTCTAGTAATGGTTACGGTGGAGGTGTATACAATGGCGGGGTTTTTGTGTTGTCGGGTGGCGAGATTTCGGGTAACACCGCGGGCGGTAGGGGTAGTGGCGTGTATAATGTAGGTACATTTGAGATGTGTGGTGGCGTAATTTCCAGCAATAACTCGTATGTTGACGGAGGCGTATATAATGCACCTGATAGCACGTTTGATAAGGACGGAGGAGTTATCATTAGCGATATAACTGTTGTCGGGGTAATGATTGGAGGCAGCATCATTATGGGTGTTGTTACATTTTTGCTTTTGGTTTTCAAAAAGAAGATGAGGAGACGAGTAAATGTTGTTTAAGACCGCTTCATCATCAGGAAGACTGGAAATTAAAGTTGACCTAACTCAGCAAAAATATGTTCCTAAACTCCGCATTTTTAGGTACTGCATCACTGGTAACTTTTTTTAAATTCTGTAAAACAGGTTCTAATTACAAAAACACGTTTAGTTAATGGTTTTAATAATGATGATTCTTGTGTGGTTGTAGTTCCAATTAGGTACTACACAAGTATTGTGAGAAAACGAAGAAAAGGTTGTTTCGCAATTTAGAGTTAAAACTTAAGAAATAATTGAATACTTACTGGCTGGAGTGTCTAAACTTTGCGGAATTTAGGATGTTGTTGCCCCACGGGTTTCAAACAGTGCAAATCTATTTATCAACAATTCCTAACTCACCTGAAAGCATTAAATTAAGTACTGGTGTTGTAGAGTTGTTTGTATAAACTTTTATCCGCAAGCATTACTAATTGAGAATGTAAACACCCACCTTATGCTGCTATCTAAAATGTTTTTGTTCCAAAACTTGTTTTTTGACAATGTTTATTAACATGTTTTTTATATCCAAACTATAGATAGGTTGCACCTACAAGAGGTTATCTGCATGAACATAAACATTAAATCCACTTTCAAGGTTTCTCGCAGAAAATTGCCACTTATCACTTTACTTGTTGCAGTGGTATTGATTGTTTCTTTGTTTGTTTACATATTTACTGTGGAGAGGGATAATTCTTTTTTGGAGATTGATGTGTATGTTAGTACTGAGTTTGAGCTTAGAGATGTTGTTGATACTGCAGTAGGTTCTACATGTATTGCTCTTGAGAAAGATATCAGTCTCACTTCAGCGCTTAACATTACGGCTGGCAAAGATATCAGCCTAACAAGCAATAGTACGACGGGGTTTTACAAGTTAATTGGCGCAAATCATGAGAGCACTCTTATTGTTGAGAATGGTAGTGTGCTAAGGCTTGGCGGTATTGTTGTAACGCATACTTTTGATGATAGAGGTCGTGGAGTGACTGTTAATCCCGGTGGTACACTTTTCATGAATGATGGCGAAATTTCGGGCAACACATCTTATGATAATTATGGCGGTGGCGTGTACAACAGGGGTAGTTTTACTATGACGGCTGGTAAAATTTCGGGGAACACTATTATTTATCGTCAGTTTGTTTCTTTTAGGAGCGGGGGAATAGGGTGGGAGTCTTTTTCAGGGGGTTATGGTGGGGGTGTATATAATGTGGGTGTTTTTGAGATGTCGGGTGGAGTGATTTCGGGTAACACTGGTGCTGGTGGGGGTGTGTACAATACGGGTGATTTTGAGTTGTTGGGTGGGATGGTTTATGGTAATAAAAGAAGTGAGGGTGTTGATAGTAATGTGTACAGTGCTGAAGATAGCATATTTAATAAGCGTGGGGGTGTAGTTTTTGGTAACGTAGGTTTTGTTGGGACCGTAATTTGTGGTAGTATCATAATGGGGGTTTTTGCACTTTTGTGTTTAGATTTCAAAAAGAAGATGGGAAGACGAGTGAGTGTTGTTTGAGATAGTTAGTAGGGTATTTGGTTGGGGTTGTGTTTGTGGTGGTTGTTTACATGCCTTCTTTGAAGCGTCGGTAGGTTGCGTAGTCGATGTATTCTATGTGGGGGTTTTCTGTTAGGGTTTTTATGGTGGTTTTTTGGCGTGTTCTTTTTTCGGTGATTTGGTTTGTTACTTGTAGTATGTATGCGTCGCTTCCTGCGCCTGAGCCGTAGCTTGTTACTAGTATGTTGTCGTTTGGTTTTGCTATGTCTAGTATGGCGGCTAGGCCGACTAGGGATGCGCCTGAGTAGGTGTTGCCGAATTTTTGCATTTGTATGGCGGGTGTGTATTGTTCTTCTTTGAAGCCTAGTTCTTTGGCTATGCGTGCGGGGAAGCTTGGGTTTGGTTGGTGGGGGACAAAGTAGGCGAAGTCGTTTGGTTTCATGTTTGTTTTTTCCATCATTTTGTTGGCGGCGTGTCGTACGTGTTTGTTGTATGCGGGGTCGCCTGTGAATCGGCCGCCGTGCATGGGGTAGGGTTCGCCGTCGCGTCGCCAAAAGTCTGGGGTGTCGGAGGTGCAGCTGTACCAGGCTTTGATTTCTGCTATGACGTCTTTTTTGCCAAAGATGTAGGCGGCTCCGCCGTAGCCTACGAAGGCGTCGAGTTCTCCTCCGGGGCAGCCTCGTGGGGCGGCTTGGGAGTTGTCGGTGCCTATTACCATGGTGTAGTTGATGTTAGAGTTGGGATAGTTTACGAGTGCGCAGGCGTCTTTGAACATGCTGGAGGCGGCTTTGCAGGCGAATTCTGTGTCTATGGCGTCTATGGCTTGTAAGTCGCCGTCTGGTTCGCCTAGTTGTAGTACTTGGGCTACTTTGGCGGCTATGGGTTTGACAACGTAGGGGTTGGATTCTGAGCCTACATAGATTTTGCCTATCCATTGGCTGTCAAGTGCGGAGTGGATTAGGGCTAGTTTGCCGGCTTCGACTGCGGCGGTTACAGAGTCTTCGTCTATGAAGGGTACTGCGCGTTCGATGCCACCGTCTTTTATGCGAAATTTAGAGCTGTAAACGCCATAGCCTACAATGCCGGGTAATTCATAGTCTTTGGTTGGTTGGATGATTTTGTATTCTTGGTAGGGGTAGTATTCGTCGGTTAAGGTGAAGGCTAAAGATATTGTGGGGATGACGTCGCTTTTGCCTACGGAGTAGCGTCGTCTGAATCGTGGGGTGACTTCTTTGCCTTCTAGTTTGGAAAAGTCTGTGTTTTCTTTTAAGAGTTGGTCGGTTATTCGGGCGGGGACGCGGATTTTGCCGTTGTGAAAGCTAACTATGCCGTAGATGAATCGTTCGAGTTTGCGAAACTTGTTTGTAGGTTCATCAATTAAGGTGCAATATTCAAGGGTGCCTTTGTCATAGAATAAGTCAATGTTGTCCATTTTTCCATAGCTTTCTCGGCCACAATTTCCACAGTAATCACGAATTTCAAAATATTCTTTACCGCAAATTTGGCAACGACTAGCACGTAGTCTATCGCCAATATAGGATACTCTACGCTCTATAGGTTCACTGCTCACTTGTTAGTCTCTCCCTAAAATGTTTACATACGCTTTAGTGCCAAACCCTTCAAACTCTAATGCGCCCCCATATTTAGGAGCGGCTCCATCAATGGTTACTTGACGCTGATCAGCTTTACCTGTTAACTGTCGGAAAAGCTCATAAATCTGAGCCCCCCCGGTAGCTCCAAGAGGATTACCATCAGCTTTTAAACCGCCATTCATGTTTACATACAATTCTTTACCCTCAACCTTGTAGCAACCCTTCTCATTAGGATAAGACTCAGCTATACTTCTCCAAGCAGACCCCGCAGCACAATAGCCTAAATCTTCAAGAGAAACCATCTCCATCATGGTAGATTGATCATAAACTTGCCAAAGAGGAATATCCCAAACATTTAACAGCCCACTTTCTTTTAGAGCGCCACACATTGCAAGCTGTGCTGCAACAAAATGATCCAACTCTTCACGAGCAGAATAATTAAGATAATCCGTTGCAGAACCACAACCATAAACATACACCATAGGCGTAACACCCATCTTTTTAGCAACCGCTTCATTTGTAAGAATCAAAGCAGTAGCACCATCAGACACAGGCGCATAATCAAACAAACCCAAAGACCTATTAGCAGCCCTACGAGGACCTAGCACATTATCTAGACTAATTTTACGCTGAAACTGGGCATAAGGATTCTTTGCACCATTAGCATGATTCTTCACAGCCACCTGAGCCAAAGCACCATACAACCGCTCAAGATCCTCCCCCACAATACCATGCTTCTTTATGTACGCACGCAACAAAAGCTCATGATTCGCCTCAGGAGTCCCCCCGGCATAATAACTCCAAGGATCCTCAAGCAACATTAGATCATCACGAATCTTACCCCAACGATCAGTCATCTTTTCAATACCCCCCACCAAAGCAATACTATAAACCCCTGCCTCTATAGCATGACAAGCCGTTTTAAGAGCAGCACTAAAAGAACGAGTAACCTCCATAGGCACATGAAGCTCAGTTAACTCAGAAAGAAAACCCTCCTCCAACCCAAGCTTATTAGTAACAGGCAAAAAATAATCAGACATATAACAAGTATCTAACTCTTTACGTTCCAAATTACATTCATTAGAGGCTGCAAGCCAAGCTTCTTCGATTAACTTTTCAGGCTTTTTACCGTAATGTTCGCCAAACTTTGTCCGACCAACAGCCACTATTACAGGACGATTATTCTGCATACGTGATCTTCCCTTGCGTAATGCAATACAAACCTTCCAAAAGCCTATAAAGGTTTGTTTACCCACAACACCAAACAAGCAAAACAATCAACAAATAACCCAACTAAACAGGGTTAGGGCTAACTATTTCGTTTAGAACAATTCTTTCACGTAAAGTTTCAACAAGCTGACACAACTTTGGACTTAACTCCACAGGATACACCTTAGCATCAGTAATAGCTTTGTATTTTGCAGGAAGTCTAGAAATACTCTTAGAAGCAAACGCTCTTATCTGACTTAATGAAGGCAAACAATAAGATATTTCACCCTTAGACATTACATTAACAAGCAACGGCTCAGCAGCAACATCCAACATCACCTCAGAATCTAGAGCAACAACATCTCGCACAAAATTGCCCTCACAGTCCGTATAGCGATAAACCTGTTTACGACCGGGCAAAGACAATTTATCAGGACTTAACTTCATAATAGGTGAATACACGCCAAGTAAACTAGTTTCACACAATTTGTAAATAACATCAAGATAGGGGCGGTCAGCAGAAGTGCCCAACTTTGTGCCTACACCAAAAAAATCAATCGGAGCAGCTTTTTCAAGTAACTCGGCAATACAAAACTCATCCAAATTACCGCTAACAAAAATTTTTACATACTCCAAACCATTAGCATCAAGAATTTCTCGCAAACGTTTACTAGAAACAGCTAAATCACCACTATCAAGGCGCACACCCCCAAGCCTAAAACCTAAAAACTCTAGCTCCTTAGCAACAACAATAGCTTTCTCTAACCCTGCAAGTTCATCATAAGTGTCAATAAGTAAAGTAGATTTATCAGGAAAAGTCTTAACAAACGCACGAAAAGCATCAAGCTCGCGTGGATAAGACATCACAAAAGAATGCGCCATAGTCCCAAACACAGGAACACCATAAACCATACCAGCTAACACATTAGAAGTTCCCATACAACCGGCAATATAGCTGCTTCGCGCCACTTTCATACCAGCATCAACACCATGCTCTCGCCGTAAACCAAACTCAATAACACCCCTACCCTTTGCAGCATACACAACGCGACTAGCTTTAGTTGACATGGTAGTTTGAAGATTAACAGTGTTTAAAAGAAAGGTTTCAATAATTTGAGCCTCTATAATAGGGGCAGTAACACGCACAAGGGGTTCATTGGGAAAAACAATACTACCTTCTGGAACAGCCCATACATCACCTGTAAACTTGAAATCTCGAAGATAATCAAGAAAAGGCTGTTTAAACCCTTGCTGTTTAAGATAAGCAAGATGACGCTTAGTAAATTTAATACTCTGCAAGTATAAAAGAAGCTGCTCTAAACCGGTAAATAATAGATAGGAACGATTTTCAGGTAAACGTCTAACAAATAAATCAAAAGTAGCAGGCTCAAAATTATTATTATCAAAATATGCCGCACACATAGTTAACTCATAAAAATCAGTAAATAAACTCATATCCTCTTTGTTGTAGGCACCAAGAAAATTATCCATACACATTAAAAAAAAGATTTACGATTTAATACTTTCTGCCAACCACACCACTACTTATCCATAGTAAATAACACAAACAAACAGACAAACACTTTCACCAAAAAGTAGAATAGTATATACTTGACTGTTAAGCAGACAACACACTATTTAGCAGGCAAAACAAAAAAAAGAGTAAGCGACACAGAAAGGGTAAAATGTTAAAATTAGACATGTATGCTGCGCTTTGTTTTGAAACTTTATATACATCAAATACTAATCTTTGCTGAGAGTAACATGGCTGAAGTTTGTTCAACGTGCGGTCTTCCAAAAGACTTATGCGTTTGCGGAGAAATTGAAAAAGAGCAACAGAGAATTCGTATAAGGCTAGAAACACGAAAGTTTGGCAGACCAACCACAATTATTGACGGTATTGATGATAAGAACGCGAATTTACAAAACATTGCACAAAAATTGAAAGGTTTCTGTGCATGCGGTGGAACCCACAAAAACGGGCAAATCATGCTCCAAGGAGACCACCGAGATAAAGTACGCGAATTCTTAATTAAATCAGGGTATCCACAAGAAAACATTGAACTCCAATAACAACAATCAGATACCCCTTTTACTACGTGTCGCAAGGATGTAACATGAAAAAAATAGAGGATCTACGCCAAGTTTTCAAAAACATGAAACACAGAAAGCCCACACAAATTTTTTGCCCAAGATGCGCCAGCCCAAAAATTCACCTCTTCAGCGGCCTTGATTTATGGCTAACCCCACGATCCTACCTCTGCGACGACTGCGGATACAGAGGCGTAATCGTAATGGAACTCGAAAAAGAAACAACAGCAAAAGAAGAAACGACCACAACCGTAGAAGAAGAAAATCAAGTTAACCAAACAGAAAAACAAGAATAGTAGTAAAATGGCGTATTTGAATATCTTTTAACTTGTTGCAATTCTCTGTCAAGTGTTTGCAGTCGTCTCAATAGTAAAGTACCACGTCTATCAAAGCGTCCGCCACACTAACACGCACCACACAAAAAAGGATCAGGTAGTTATTTTGTATCCTTGACTTTTTGTTGTCTTTATCAGTTTTATATTTGATTACACCGTGAACAGCTGGGCAAAATCAACAGTTTTTTGAAGTAAAGATTTACCAGTACGTTTCTCAACTGCTCGTTTTGCAGCTCCAGTCACCTCACCGCCTTCACGTGCTACACGTGTATTTTCCTCAAAAGTCTGCGGATGCATTTTCAACTGGTTAGAATTTGTAACCGTTTGATTGTGATAGTCTGCCAGTTTTTGTTATGTTTTCTTCTGTTGCGGTAAGGGTTCACTCTTGGCAGGGATGTTTTACCACTACAACAAATGTAACTTTAAATTGTGTTTATCCTAAACATGTTGTCACAAAAATATCAAGAGAGAAATGTTTTAAGTAAATTTAACGAGAGTCATGCTTTGTTTGGGTTTTGTAGAGTTAGTTTTTGTTTGTTTGTTGGGGTAATAGAGGGGGTTGTGTTTGTTTAGTCTGGTAGTTCTAGGTTTAGTTGTTTTTTGAGGGTTTTGTATCTGTTGCGGACGGTGACTTCTGTTACGCCTGCTGCTTCGGCTATGTCTTTTTGGGTTTTTTTTTCGCTGCTTTGTAGGCATGCTATGTAGAGGGCTGCTGCTGCGAGTCCCATGGGGTCTTTTCCGGCTGCTGCTCGTTTTCGTCTTGCTTCTCGGAGTATGTTTATGGCTGCGCCTTGGGTTCTTCCGGAGATGCCGGTTTTTTCTGCGATTTTTGATACGTATGTTAGGGGGTCTGCTATGGGCATGTGTACTTCGAGTTCGCGTAGGAGGAGTCTGTAGCATCTTGCGACGTCTTTTTTGTCGACTAGGCTTGCTTCGGCGATTTCTCGTAGGGTGCGGGGTGTTCCGCTTCCGCGGCAGGCTGCGTATAGGGCTGCTGCTGCGATGGCGGCGATGGATCTGCCGCGTACTAGGCCTTTGTCTAGGGCTTTTCGGTAGATGACGGCTGCTTTTTCTTTTATTGGGGGTGGGATGTAGACTTTGTCTGATAATCTGTCTAGTTCAGCCATGGCTTGGGCTAGGTTTCGGTCGATGGATGAGTGTACTCTGCTTCGGATTTGCCATTTTCTAAGTCGCCACATTTGTAGTCTTGTGGATAGGGGGAGTTTTCGTCCGAAGGCGTCTCGGTCTACTTGGCTTATGGCTGTTGATAGACCTTTATCGTGAACTGAGTAAGATGTTGGAACACCAACACGACTTCTGGAGGCTTTTTCTTCTTGGGTGAATGCACGCCATTCTGGGCCTTTGTCCATCATTTGTTCGTATATGACTAGACCGCAGCCTCCGCAGATGGTTTCGCCTGTATCGTAGTCGTGTACTAAATTGTCGCCTCCGCATTCATGACATTTGTCGGATAAACGTTGTGCGGGTTTTGGTGTTTCTTTTTTGCTCAATTTTATTTGCTCCTAAGGGTTTTGCGTGTGACCTTCACGGTTGGCCGTTTAGGCTGGAGAAAACTGTACATGTGGTCTACGCAAAAAGCATTTAATTATTCAAGTATAAAAGTGTTGTGGTATTATTAAACTTATCGGACATATAGCCCGACAAAAAACAACACACATGAAACAACCCACAACAAAACTTAAATTCGATATAAACACAAAACCCCAAAACAGAGAAAAACACACACCCAACCCACACACACCAAAACAACAAACAAAACAAAAAAAGACAACTGGAATAAAAAAGTAAAGGTTTAGTAAAACCAAGTTATCATCGTGTACCCCATGTTTTTTCTCGATAAATTGTAATCCACGAATAAAAATACAAAATAGAAAGAGGTATCATTAAAATAAATAAAATCGTACGGTAAAAAAGGTCTTTATTAGTAAAATATGGCACCAACATTTTACAGGTAAGTGCTGAAACATAACCTACAAGTAAGTACCCCGCGATAAAAACAAACAAAGGCGACACACCATTAACCATCATAAGAGCTAAAAGACTCAGAAACAACACAACTGGCGAAAAAACTGAAGTTATAAAGGTACTGTAAAAAAACAATTTTGCAACCGCAGACTTTTTAAGAAAAATTTTAAACGCAGCCATCATGCTATAGAATGATCCCCTACCCCACCGAAGCTGTTGTTTAATGAATGCTTTCATAGTGACAGGCGCTTCAGTGTAAACTATGGCATTAGATTGAAAAACTGATTTACCACCCAACTTTAACATCCAAGTCGTTAATTGAGCATCCTCTCCAGAGAGACATTTGCGCCCTCTAAAAGTTTCAGTTAACCAATTTGGCAAAATTTGTCGCACTTTATCTTTTCTAAACGCTGAAAGCACACCTGAACAACAAAGAACTATACCAAACAGGCTTTCAGCACCCTTACGAATACAAAAACCATCGGTATACCAGACTTTTTGTAATCGTGCAAGAAAGGTATTGCTTTTTTGTTTGTACTCATTAGACACTATAGCATTACCACTAACACAATAAACATCCGGATCTGTGAAAGGTTGAACAAGATTAACCAACGCACTTGACTCAACTATAGCATCACTATCTATACTAACAATAAGCTCTCCAATTGCATGCTCAATACCATACGCCATGGCGTGACGTTTCTTCATATTTTTCTCCATTCTAAGAAAACGAAAGGCACCATTTGACTTTTCTAACAATTCCGCAACGACACTTGGAGTGTTATCGGTACTACCATCATCCACAACAACCAATTCCATCTTGTCTTTGGGATAATCTAAACTCAGCACCGCCGAAATAGCATCCGCAATAGCAGCACCCTCGTTATAACAGGGCATTATTATACTAACTGTGGGCCTATAACCCTTATCCGCTTCCGGTCGATACTGGTGAGCGTGCACAAGACCAAGAGCTAAATAAGGCGTAACTAGCACCCCATAAAACATAAGAACAACATACAACCAATGAAAACTATACGTTACAAGACAATAAACGTACATAGTCAACAGTAACACAATAGACACAAACAAATTAAGAAACAAAACAAACAGATACTTGTTACCAAACATTAAAATCAAACACACTCAAACTTTACAAATTCCGCTTCTTTGGTAACAACCCATCAGTAACCCCTACAACCGCCAACACAGCACTAACCCCCAACACAATACACACCACCAACACAACCCTCCAAAAAGACCAAAAGACCACTGAAGATTCATCATTAGCATCAATTAACTCACTTGGAATTGGCGTTGGCATTAATGTTGGCGTTGGCATTAATGTTGGCGTTGGCACAGGATTTGTTTGTTGAGTTGCTGTTCCACCACCACTTCCACCACTTCCACCACTTCCACCACTTCCACCACTTCCACCAGAAGCAGGGGGTGTTGTTTCTGTCCATACTGCATAAAACACAGTGTCACCTGTTATTATGAAAACATCACCTGCTGCACAAGTTTGACCTATTGAACTGTTTACGGTCCAACCGCTAAATGTATAACCAGACCGAGTCATACTGCTTTGTCCAAGAACAGTTACAGTTGCACCGGAAGTATATGGACTACTAGAGTCTATCGGCACATTTACACCACCATTAGCATTATAACCCACCGTATAGAACACTAACGTGCTTTCTACCCATTGCGCGGTAAGTACAACAGGATTCTCCGGCATCACAAACGTATCACCAGCAAAATAAATAACCCTATTGTAGAGCCAACCATCAAAAGCATACCCCAACTTTGTCGGCACATTGCCAGATACAACCACAGACTCACCCGGCGCATACCAACCACCATAAGGAACCCCAACACCCCCAACCGCAGCATAGCCCACCGCGAAATAAGGTTGCTCCACAGGATCAATAATTCGCGTATCAAGTAGTGCAGCACAACCAGAACAATAAACACCCATAACACCCTCAACATCAACAGACGCCTCAAAAATCACTTGCTCATAAGTACCACCAACATGATTACTTGGGTTCATAGGTATTGTTTCAGTGTATCTGTGATCACACTTTGAACAAGTAAAAGTCCTCACACCTTCCTCAACACAAGTCGCAACCTTAGTCACAACACTATTGTAAACATGGTCACAAACCAACTTGGCAATAACATACGTACTCAAC
>WQYG01000036.1 GCA_009781395.1 Candidatus Bathycorpusculum sp.
TTTTCTAAAAAATGGGCGTAAGTCCAAACCTTCCCAACTTTATCTAAACACGAAAATCGAAATTTACATAGGAGTGTAGCAAAGTGGCACTCCGACTTTTTGTTAAAATTGTTGCTCCTGTCGTGGGGATTGTCCGCTCTTGGCAGGGGCATTTTTCTTTTTGTATCCCAAATTCAAGAGTGTCCCAAAAATCTACAAAATCTGCAAAAGTGGGACACGCCCTCCAAACCATAACTGAAAATACGTCTACAGTGGGGCTTGTCCGCTTTAAATGCGCCTTTTTGTGCGGGTGTCTCCCTAAAATTGGAAGGGCGCAAATATACGTTGCTGCGCAACGTAGCGGACTAAAAACCTATGCAATACGCGAGTTTGCGGGTTTTGACAAAGTGGCGTTACGGGGGTGTCCGTAACGGTAATTTACTTTTTTACAGGAAACATTATCGGGCGCGGGTCGGGTCGTTCCGCGTTAGGTTCGGCGGCGTACCGCGTGGGTGGGGTATTGCGCTCGGCAGCGTATAGGGCAGGTGAGGAATTGCGCGATGACACAGGCGAAATCGTTCACGATTACACACGAAAAGGCGGTGTTGTGTACAACGAAATAATTTTGCCCGAATTTGCACCGCCTGAATTTGCAGACAGGCAAACCCTTTGGAACGCTGTAGATACAAGGGAAAAGCGTAAGGATTCACAGCTTGCAAGAGAAATCGTGGTTGCCCTGCAAAGAGAGTTTGACGCGCAGGAAAATTTGGAAGTCTTGCGCGAGTACATGAAGGAAAATTTTGTTGATAAAGGCATGATTGCCGACCTTTCAATTCACGATAAAGGTGACGGAAATCCTCACGCCCATATTATGTTGACTATGCGCCATGTTACGCCTGAGGGGTTTGGGTTGAAGAATACGGATTGGAACAACAAAAATCTGTTTGTGGAGTGGCGCAAAAGTTGGGCGGACACTAATAATCGTATGTTTGAGCAAAAAGGACTCGATGAGCGCATAGACCACCGCTCATACAAAGAACGAGGTATTGACCGTGAGCCGATGATACATTTGGGCGCATACGCGGCGGCGAAGGAGAAGCGGGGTATTCGTACTCGGCGGGGTGATATAAACCGTGAGAGACAAGCGCGTAATGAGGAACGCGCCAGAAAAGCCGCCGAAGAAGCGGAACACGAACAAGCAATCACAGAAAGCGCAATCCCAAGCGAAAAACCCGCAAATGACGAGCACACCACCGAAAAAACCGCCGAACACCTCAACAAACTCAAAGAAATCTATGTCAAGTATGAAAAAGAATTAGCCGAACTGATACCCGAACGTAACCAAATCCGCGAAGAACTCCCGCGTCTAACCTACCGTACTGAATTAATGGACGAGCACGCCAAAAATATCGAGGTGTTACAGGGTAGGGTCGCAGAATTACAGGAAACCCGCCAAAATTTGAAGGTTTGGCAATGGGCTAAGCGAAATGAAGCCGACCAAGCAATTAAGCACGCCGAGCAGGAACTCAAAAAAGCCGAGATATTTTTCAAAAACCGCTTTTACATAAACCCGTCCCAAACCCCCGAAGAAATAAAACGCTTGCAGAAAGAAATCCGCGCTAAAAAAGACCGCCTAATGACCAAAAATGCTGAAATACTGGGCATTATGGACACCCAAGATAAGGTCTTATTAGGCTATCACACCCAAAAACTAATCGCCCAAACCCAACACGACAAAGAAAATCTCGACAAACTATTACAACAAATGAACCCACCGCCCCAAACCGTCCGCGACCGCCTCATACAAGAACGCATCGACCGCCGCCTCAACATCATCCTCGACGAAAGCTGCCAAAAAGTCATCGAAAAACTACCACCCGAACACGCCAAAACCCTCATAAACGCACGCAAACACGCCCAAGCAATAGAGCAAAAGCGTGAAAAAGCACAAGAGCGAACGCGCACAATCGAACGCTCCCGATAAGTGGTTAAAGCTACGCTTTAGCAAACAAAAGGTACTAACTATCGCAAAATATCAATTTGTCTATATGGCGAATTGCGATTATTCAAAACTTTCAATCCATATGAATTAGCTTTATCTTTATTTTTGCTGAGTGCGCCTAACGCATCATTAAAAAATCTGACGAACATTGGATCACCGAACGCTTTTTGTATAGCGTCCAATACAAAATCAGATCCCTTTGTATACTCTTTCATAAGTTTGGGATCCTTTAATCCCCGCTCTAATGCTTTCGATACATAAATTTTCCCTTCTTGCAAACTCACCATAAATTCTACAAGAGACTTCTGTGCTTGCGGATTGAGTTTTTCCCACTCCTTTTTAAGCTGACGCCCCATCCAAAGCCCCCCACTACTGTCATAACCACAACTCATTCAAAATCAAATCCTCTCTAAAAATAACATAAATAACAAAAATCGACAACGATAACTCTAATACGCACATAAGTTTCAAAAACAGGGACACTAATATGGAAAACCATTGTATTGCAACAAAAACAGAAGCACTTTTTAAGTGCCGAGAACACGCTGCTGTTATTAATGAGTATATTTTTAGAACCTTAACTACTCAATTTTTTCTCTATATCTTTCAACTCTTTTCGCATATTTTCTGTTAAAAGTTTTTCGTTTTTCCCATCTACATATTTACAGAGTTCATTAAACGTGTTTTTTAAATCTGCATAGACAAGATCGGAAGCCTCTTTCATAAGTTTTCTATACCATTTTTGGTCTGCAAATATTTGCCTTGTGAACTTCAGATCGTTCTTAAAGTATTCACGATACCCTTCTTGCTCACCCGAATTAATACGCATGATTTGTTCAATGAATGATGGATAAACTTGTTTTGTGAATTTAGTAAAATCTACCAGATAACTATAGAAGGGCTTTAGAGTATCATCCATAAACTTGTTTTTATTTTTAATATCTTGGATGTTGTACAGTCCTCTATATTGTGCCAAGTTATACTGATTTTTTATGTTATCTAGAATTTTCTTGTTTCTATCCATGTATTGGCTTTTTTTCTGATAGTCATTATCATCAATTCCATCTATAGGATTATTTTTAATAGAAATAAGAGTTGATACGCATTGAGGACAACACGAAACCGTCTTTCCAACAGCATTAGTATGTTTATCAGTATTTTTATAATTGTACCGTATATGTCTGAATGCTTTTGTGTGATGCCTTGAATGAGAAACAAACCTATAAAACTTAGTTTCATTGTAGCGTTCAGTTAAATAGTATGTGATTGCAAAATTTGCTGCATCTATTTCGTTATTTTTATCGCGGTAAAATATTTCGTTATTTTCACCAATGTAATACGGTCTACAATCATTTAGTCTTGATAATGCTTTATCATAAATGCTCCTCTTCTCTTTATCCTTAGTTTCAATCTGTCCTATATCTTCTGCCAAATCCTCAGGTAACGCTGGAACTACCCCACTGAGCATATTTTTTACAGTGGAGTAATCATATGCTAATCTCGCTTTCAGTTTATTTTCAGAAACAAGTGTTAAAATTTCAAGAAAATTGCCCATATCGACATAAGAACTCATTAATCTTCTACTAATTACTTCAATATTTTTTCCGTCCCAATTATCTATGACATTACAAAACTCGGATATTTTTGGGGATAATTTTTGGAGTTTATTTTGGGAGTTAGTTATGTCCAACTCTGACCATCGTATTACTTGTTCGTGCAATAGATGTAATTTCTTTATTAGTTCACATACAGTTGGTGGTGTCATGAAATACTTTTTTTTATGTTGTGGATTTAACATATAGTTAATACTGCCAAAATCGTTTTTGCTGACAATTGTATTTCGATTCCCTAAAGCGTCATGAGGATATAAATATTCATGTATATCCGAATAATCAATATTGAACTCGTGGTCAATACCTGCGGCTTTTTCTTCGTAGTATATTTTTCCTACTTCGAACGCTAGTGAATATGTAGAAATAAGTTCATAAAGTGCGTCATATCTTGAAAATACGTAGGCTTTTCTGTCAATCCGTCTTAATATATCTTTAACCACTTTGTAGGAATAAATTTGAGATTTGTCTTCGGTTACTATCTCATTAATTGATTTATTGTCGATTCTATTCAGTTTATAAATATATCCTTCGTCAATATTAAGTAATTTTTTAGTATCCAACTAACTTCCATCCTTTATAGGTAAACATTTGTCAGGACAAGTTTTGCGATGCGGGCAACAATGAATTATGTTTTTAAATTCAGCCGTATGTTCTGTTAAAATTTTAATTAAAGTATGATTAGCAATTAAAAATTTTGCATACTCCTTTGTGCATTTATGTTCTTGATTCATGAATGCTGTATTGAGTTTATCGCGCCATTCCTGTTTTTTCGCCTCTGTAGCAAGTAAGTCATTATCCATTCTCTGTATCGCGTCAAGTAATTCTGTTATTTTATCGAGAGCCTCGAGCCATCGTAATGTAGTTTTTTGTTGTCTCTTAAGTGACAATTTGTGATGAAGTTCAATTTTGTAGGCTTCATCATTGTGTATGAAGTCTATTATTTGATCGCTATGCTCCAACCAATTTTCTGTTCCATCAATCTTGAAAGCTAACAAAAATTGTTGAGGTGGTATCAAATCCATAATGTTTAACTATCCTCTTTAGTCATCGTATATATACAGAAAGATATTGTGTTGATGATAAGCAACACGAGTATTGACAACAAGAGACAAAGAGCACTAACCAGCAACGTATCACCACCAGATTTAAAATATTGCATTGAAAGCAAACCAATTATCGCACTTCCTACAACGGTTATTCCTGATATTACACCGATATAGTGGTATGCGGTTACCAATCGACCTATTTTTCCTCTATATTTTTCACGATAGGTAAGCGATTGACCTAAGACAAATAGCAATACCCCTGTCATTGGGAATGATATGGATACTAGTAATCTCGCAAGCTCTTCTTTCTTTTCATCTAAAGATGTTGAAAAAGATATTGTGTCGATTCTACCAAAACCTATAAACCATGCCACAATGGGAGTTATGACCAAAATAGCGATAATTATCGCGTAACCATGATGTTCCCAGGTTTTTTTCCAGCGCTTGATTGCTAAATTGAACCGCTTTGTTTTTTGTTTTCCTATTGACACGGAGCTGGAGTGCATAGGCTCTTTCGACATATCTTTCACTATTTAAAAGGGCTATGACCATATCTTATTTATTAAACTTTCGAATTATGTTGTACAATATGACATAATTGTCAAAAAGTGTACCTTTTGACAATCATTTTTTCTTATATTGTATCGTATTTAAACACTCTTGTCAATAGTTTTTACAAAAATTTAACCATATTTTTTCTAAAAAGATACATATTCAAGCCCCCAAAGCCATTTTAATCCCACAAATACGCTTCCGTCAAAAGGTACACCTTGTGAGGGAACATTTTGACAATGAATTACCCATTTCCACCTTGTTTTATGCGGTGTTGCGCCCTTCGGCGATAAAAAGTAGATTCACTCATATTGCACATTTTGAGAATCTCATCTCTGCTTGACGGCTTTTTGCTCCATTGCTTAACCAATTCGCCAAAATCATCAGGAATTACCTTGTTTGGACGCCCAAAACGCACACCACGCACTTTTGCCGCCGCGATACCTTCGGCTTGGCGCTGACGAATGTTGTCACGCTCATTTTGCGCCACAAAAGAAAGCAACCCCAACACCAAATCAGCAATAAACGTCCCCATCAAATCCTTATGCAAACGAGTATCCAACAACGGCATATCAACCACGGAAATATCAACCCCTTTTTCCTTAGTAAGCATACGCCACTGATTCTGAATATCCTCATAATTACGCCCCAAACGGTCAATACTTTTAACATAAAGCAAATCCCCATTTTTTAAATTCTTAATAAGGCTTTGATACGCAGGACGCCCAAAATCCTTACCGCTCTGCTTATCCACAAATACATTTGACGGCAAAATATTCAACTCATTCATCGCCAAAATTTGCCTATCTTCATGTTGCTCAACACTTGAAACTCGCACATATCCATAAACTACCATGTTACATCACACCCCCTTGTTTTTTGATTCCACAATAACATCGATTGTCAGGGTGTCAACCCCTTTTGCCCAACCCGAAACTTTCAAGCAATTATTAAATATTAAGTCTTAATATAATCATTGGACATAAGTCGTTAATACACCCAATTTTTAAGAGAATAGGGCAAATAGGTGTGGCAAAGGGTTACACAAACGGCAACGTATAACTCGCAAGGAAGGGCAACAACCTATAAAAGCCCTAAAAGAGTAGATAAAACACGTGGAAAAGTGGATTTTATGAAGCGTGTGGCGGCTTATTGCAGGGTTTCGACAGAGGCGGATGACCAGTTAAACAGCTTAGAGAATCAGAAGCGGTATTTTGAGGAATATATTGGTCGGAATCTTGATTGGCAGTTTTGCGGGTTATATGTTGACGAGGGGATAAGCGGCACGAGCGCGGAAAAACGAGCAGAATTTATGCGAATGGTAACAGACGCCGAAACACAAAAATTTGATTTATTGCTGACGAAGGAAATAAGCCGATTTGCGAGAAATACGCTTGATAGCATATTTTACACACGAAAACTCAAGGGGTTAGGCGTTGAAGTGCTATTTATGAACGACAACATCAGCACATTCGCCCCCGACGCAGAATTAAGATTAACAATAATGTCAAGCATAGCACAAGAAGAAAGCAGAAAAATTTCCGAACGGGTCAAATGGGGACATAGACGACAAATGGAAAAAGGTGTTGTCTTTGGCAGAAGTGTCTTTGGCTACCACCTCAAAGGCGGCAAACTCGCCATAAATGAGGAAGAGGCGAAAACCGTTCGGCTCATATTTGACCTATACCTATCAGGCAAAGGCGCGCTGCTTTTGTGCAAAGAACTTGAAAACCAAGGCATACCAACCCCAAGCGGAGCCCAGCGGTGGACAAGCGCGTCAATATGGGGCATCCTCAAAAACGAAAAATACATCGGCGTGTTAAAGCAGAAAAAGCGCATAACGCTTGACTATTTGAGCCACAAAAGCAAACCCAACTACGGCGAAGAAGCCTTCATCACAATAGAAAACAATCACGCGCCCATTGTGGAGAAGGAAATATTTGACAGAGTGCAAAGAGAAATCAGTCGGCGAAAAACCGTAACTCTTGAAAGGGGCAGATACTCCAATCGCCATGTGTGGAGCGGAAAAATCAAATGCGGACACTGCAACTCAACCTTGAAACGCAGAATTAACAATGCCAAAGCAAAAACCCCGCAGATTATGTGGAAATGCTTAGAATCGGTAAAGTACGGCAAAGAGAAAATCAACGCACAGGGGCAAAAAGTAGGCTGTAACTGCAAAGCCGTGCATGAAGAATTTTTGAAGAAGAATTTCTTAGCCGTGCTAAACAGCGTGATTGAGAACAAAGACCTTGTCGTCGAAGAACTCAAAAAGGGTATGCGTCACGCTATAGATAATACGCCCAACGCAGGGGACGAATTAAAGGAAGTCATTGCGGGAATTGACAAAATAGCCGATAAAAAATCAAAGCTAATTGACATGTATCTTGAAGGATTAATGAAACGCCCCGAATACGAAAGAGCCTTCCGACAGTACGATAAACAGGAAAAAACCTTACAAAAACGCCTGTTGTCGCTGGACAGCGAAAATAAGATAGCGCAGGACTTGCAACAAAAATTAGACAACATAGACCAAGCAATCGAAACCCTTGCAAGACTTAAAGAATTCGGAGATTCAATATGCTCCGAAGTGCTGCATAAAATCATTGTCGAGGACAGAGACAAAATCTCATATTATCTTAAAACCAACGAAAACGCAACCATGTACGTCAAAATGCCCCTTTCAGTAACACAGTATCAAGCCTTAATACACCATTAGTCTCAACAATAATTGTACTTACATGGTTTGCGCCAATTAACTTGTAAAAACCAGTCGCACTATTGCTTGTTAGTGTGATATCTTTGTCAGAATCAATGATGAAAATGAAGGTAAGAGGGATATCTTTGTCGAGGGGTATAATTGTGGAGCCTACTGCATTGCGAACAGCTGCTCTAAGTTCAACTTCATTTCTAACAGGTTTAGTTCTAACAGACTCAGGTCTAATAGGCTCAATTTCATCAGGTGTATCGTCGTCTTCGATAGTAGAGGTTTCATCTTGCATGACAAATAATGCATAAGTACACATGGAGGCAGTTAGTGTTATAATTAATAAGGAAACAAGTAGTAGTTTTTTGTGATGGCCGCGAAATTTGGGTGTAGTATTTGTAGTCATGTATGTAACCTCTTGTTTATGTTTACAATTCTGGTAAGAAAAACACTGTTAATAAACATTGTCAAAAAATAAGGTTTGGGATAAAAATAGTTTAGTTAGCAGGTAATGTAAATGTTGTTGGGTAGTAATTTTAATAAAGGTTAGTTGTTTATTTTAAATATGGTGTAGCGGTTGTTTGAGTAGATCAAGTCTGAGAGGTTCCATTTGATAAAGTTGGGGTTTAGTTTGTTTTTGTCGTAGATGATAAAGCCGATGTTGTGTTCTTTAATAAGTGTTTGGTAGTTTCGGCTGTCAACAGTGAAATTTTTGTTAGGTTGTGTGGTGAATATTTTGTTGATTTGGTGGGGGTGTATGGTTTGGGGGTAGCTTTCTTTAGAGAAGAGTAGGGTTTGGTAAGAGAAAATTGTAGGGTTGTTAGGTGTGATTTGGTCAAAGGTGTATGTTAGGTGGATTGAGTCTATTTGTTTGTTGCCAAATGTGCTGTTTATGTTGCCGTTGTTAGGTAGATCGTGGAATTTTGTGGTGTAGTAGATTTGGTTTTGTTCGTCTTGTATTGCTATATAGTTGTCAGTTAAAAGATCTGTTTTAGAAAAGTTTGTTGTGGCGCCGTCTATGGTTTGGATAGTTGTTGGGTTGGTCCAAGGGTTTTCCCAGTTTAAAATGTTTGGTATGTAGGCTTTTTTAAAGTTGAAGTGAGAGTTAAAGTGGGTAGATGTGTGTAGGGTTACATTGTTTACTAAGTTGTTAATTGGTGTTATGTTCCATAGAATTTGGGTGCTATAGGAAGAGGTTGTTATTGTTTGTGTTTGGGATACTATAAGGTCGTTGTTAGTGTAAGTGATTGTTAGGGTGTGTTCTGTTTGGTTGCTATTGTTTAATGTGTATTGTCTATTCATTTGAGTTAGAGGTATTTCTTTGTGTTCATTTTTGTTAGTGTTGTAGGAGATATAGTCTTTTTCTATAGAAGAGAGGGCTGCAAGCCACCATACATGATTGATAGAAACATAGTGTTCACCTACAATGTCGTTTTTTGTTTCATAAGCTCGGAAAAGAGTTAGGGGAGATTCTAGTTCGTATGATAGGGCTAGAACAGACTCTGAAATCACATTTCGTTCAACGGCAGGGTCAATTTCTACTATAACGTTTTTGTCGCAAAAGGCGTTAAACCAAAATCCCGGGGCTTCAGTAACAACCACCGATACTTGCTCAGGATAATATGTTTTAAGCCATTTGCCAACTTGTAACGACTGAGAGTCTGAAGTTGCATAAAGAGGAACCACTTCTAAAATACAAGCATTCAAGGTATCTATACGCATCACAAACGTAAAACAAGACAAAACAACAACAAACACCATTGCGCCTCCAAGAATAAATCGGGTATAAACCCGTTTTGCACGCAGTTTATGTGCTTTATAGTAAGTTAAAGCTTTGTCTGCTATAAAGAACAGAAACACGGCTGCAAAAATCACCAAAGGAGGCATCACATAGTAAATGAACCATTGAAAAGGCAAATACAAACCAAAAAGATACGATTTTGCCAAAACCAACGGGATAAGAAAACTAGAAATCAAAATAAGACAGGGGATATAGTTTTTTTTAAGTCCTAACGTGTAAAGGGCTACAAACAAGCCGTCAATACCTATAAGGAGTATAAATCCAAAGCTTGACCAAAAGGCAGACAAAGATGTTAGGGGAATCTGGTATGTCATTGCTTTTTGTTCAAAAAATATATGACCAATTAAACCGTCCAAATAAGGCAACATTGCCCAAATATAGTAAAGGAAAAAAGAAAACCCACCTCCAACAAGTATGAAAAATAGAGCCTTAATGCCTTTACCTCTAGTTTTAATTATTAAAAATAGCATAACAGGCATCAAAATTAGAGCTGTCACAAACAAAGTAAGCTGATGAGACAAAACCAACGCAAACGCAAACACACCCACAACACCCAAATAACGGTTACCCTCAACCGAGAGAGGTAAATACAAAAACAAAAGCAACATAAACGCAATACCCAAAACAGTTGTATAACCACCCCACATATTCATCTCAAACATTGGAAAACATAACAACAATAAACACGCCGCAACCATGCCAATTTTTTGATTGAAAAAACGTTTACCAACCAGATACATACTAAAAAACAGCAGCCAATTAACCGCTATAGCAGATATTTTAACCAGTAGGAGGAACTGTTCAATGTTTGTTGCGCCTGTAAGAGAGATTAAAAAAGCCAACAAGATTTGATATAAAGGAGGCGTCCAACCCAAATTATCTAAAGAAAGCTGTCCGGTGCTTAAAAATTCTTGTGCACGCCCCAAATGAACTGAACCATCATTTCCAATAACAGCGCCGCTTATAGAGAGAAGGGAATAAAAAACTGCAAAAATAATCGCAGAGAAAACTAGGAGGAATACAAACTCCAACAGTTTATTCTTTGAAAGCCTAAGTATCAACAAAAGCCCTCCTGAGTTGTAGTTGTTATTTTTTTACTTGAAATATAGCGACTTCAGGGTTAATAAATACAAGGTTAAATAAGGGGTCATTTGCGAATTTGTGTTTTATATCAGCGTTTGCGTAGGCTTCATAGGCGCGTGTTATGGCAATGTAATCTATGTTGTTGGTTTTTAGTTCAGTTTGGTAGTTGAAGGGTGTTGGGAGGGGTAATTCGGCGCGGTTTTCGGGTTTTAAGTTGAGGTCAATTTGATTATCAAAAAAATTGTTAAGAAGTATTTGGTTATCAGCCTTGTTGTTGTATAGTGTTTGGTTGTTTGTGGTTGAGTAGGTTGTTAGAGTTATTTGTATTTGAGTTTGGGTATTGTTTTCCAGTTTGTAGTTGAGGTCTACTTCGGTGTATATAGAGTTGTAGGGTTTGGTGGTTGTTGTGGGGGTGTTTTTGTTAAAGATTATTTGTCCAAAGGCTTTTACGTTTTTTGCTAGAAATCCAAGGGTGTTAGGTCTTTCTGTGCCTATGGGTGTGGCGTTGACTTCTAGGGTGGTTTCAAGGTTAGTTAAGGAAATGTTGTTTGTAGTGGTTTTAAGTAGGGTTGTTATGTTGACAAGTTTGGAGCCGGTGTTTACTGTTGTTAGTTGTGTGTAGGTAAAATGTTCGTTTCCTTTAGTGATGGAGGTTGTTGTGTGTTGAGTGTTATTTTCCATGTGCATATTTATGAGGGTTAATTTGTCTAATGTTGTTGAGTGGGGGATGTTGTTTATGGTGTATGAGATTTTTGTTTGGTGGTTGTTAAAGTTAAAGAAGGGGTAGGGGGAATATGTTGAGTTTAAGCAGGTGAGGATTTGGGGGTTATGTCTTGCCATGTATCCGCCGTCTTCTTTTATTTGGATGTTGTGGGTTTCGTTTGAGAGTTTAAATGAGCTTTCAAATTGGTAATTGGTATCAAGTAGGCGGGTTGCCGTTTGTGCAATTGGGACTTCTCGGGAGAGTAAGAGGAACTGGGGTTCTTCAGCGCTCCAGGTGGCTCTTTGGGCAAATCCTGAAAGCCACCAGCCATAATAGGCTTCAGTGACAAATGTTGCTTGTTTTGGAGTGTTAGTTTTAATCCAGTTCATAGATTGATATAGGGGTTCATTCATTATTTGATAAAATGTTTGATGTACAAAGCCTTCTCGTGGAGATAAAAAGAGGGGGGTAGAAAATAGGCAGATCAGCAAGAAGCTTATGAGAAAGCCAGCGTACAATTTAGAGGGGGGCAAGTTTTTGCTTATTATTTTTTTTAAATGGGGGGTGGTTAAATGTTTGTGAGGTATCTGTTCTGTGTTTTTAGTTTGGGTATTGTTTAATTGGTTTATTAATGTGCGGTATGTATCGATTAGGTGGGCAAAAAGTTTTGAGCCAAAATCAATGAAAAGGCCTATTAGGCATATAATGGGAAAGCTTGTAAAGTATAAAAATCGATGAAAGTCAGTATATAATCCAACAAGATAGCTCTGTGTGAACAGAGTAGGAATAATCATCCAGAAGACCAATAAAACTGTTGGAACTGTAAAGTAATGGTTATGATATTTTTTAGACCAAATAAAATAAAAACCTGCAACTGCAAAAATGGGCAAGATTATTTCTAAGGGCAAAATTAGTGTAGCAGCGGTAGCCTGAATAATTTCAACGTTTGAGGTGTTAGTAAAGTATGCGGGAATTATTGGAAAAAGGTAAGGGGAAGCAATTAAGCCTCCAAAAATCACAGGCAACAACCAACACAACACCTCACGACGAACAAACCCAACCCTTGAACCAAACACCAAACCAAACAAAACCACAAAAAACAACACACAAACAAACACCACACTACTCAACGAATGCACCAAAAAAACAGAACCAACCAACAACGAAACCGAAACATAAAAAGAAAAACCGGAAAAACGAACCTTCTGAACAAAAAAATAAAACACCACAGGAATCAACAAAAGCGCAACAACATTAGGAAAACCACCCCACAACAACATCTCAACATCAAACCGCGAAACCGCCACAAGAAAAGCAACAACAACCGCAACAGACTCCCTCCAAACCACACGCGTTATAAGATAAGAAACAAGCACCATAACAGATGAAAAAAAAGACCCTACAATAGCATGTACTAAATAATCAGGTAAACCAGTCAACAGCATTGTTTGAGCAACAAAAAGATGATACCCCGGAAAAGTAAGAGATAAACCCCCACCCATTTGATAATAATTATAAAAAAAATTAACTCTATACTCTTGATTTAGTATTGAATAAACAACACTATTATGCAACCCTATATCAGCACCCGGAGGAAAAGTTCCACGAGTTAACAACAAAAAACGATACAAAAAAGCAAAAACAAAAATGGCAAAAACCAATATTAAATGCTTATTTGCAACTTTAACCATGTATTAACCTCCTTAAACCAGTTTTTCGTTTAAACAAGCATAATATATAGAGTTAAAGTTTAAATATTAATCGCGAGCATAAAACTAAACGATTTTTCTCTCCAAATATATTGTTGTTTTTTCCATGTACAGACTGGCTGCGCAAAAACAAAAAAAGTGTCATAGAACGAATTTTAGAAATTGTTCAAAAATTATTTCCCAAAATCACCTAAAAAATCAAACAGATCAAAACATCAATAAAAAACAAAAAAGATCTTGAAACAATCACAGATACTGTAGGTAAATTTTAGGGAATTACGGATAATGGAAAAACGCAAAGTCAGTTAAAATTCATAAAATCGTGTGTGTTAAATACACATGTTTTTTAAATGTTAGTTTGTTGGTTGTTTAATGTTAAATGGTGTGTTTGTTATTAGGTGTGTTGTTAGTTTTTGAAATTTTTCCTATCGTTTGTTGTGTGCTTGAGTGTAGGGTAGTGTGGTGTGTTTGCTGTTTGCTGTTTGCTGTTTGTTTGTTGTTATTGTGTTACTGAGTGGTACCAGCTGATTATGTATTCGGGTAGGATTAGTCCGCGGTGTGCTATACGTTCGGCTAGTTTTACTGGTAGAGGGCTTAGAACAAAGGCGGCGCGTGTGTAGAAGCGTCGTGGGGTGCTTGGTTTTGCTTCTTCTTCAAGGATAATTTTTAGGTCTGCTTTTTTTGCTAAGGTAGAGTTTTTATTTCCTGTGATTGCAAATACTGTGCCTGCAAATTTTTTAAGTGCGTCTGCCCAAAGGATGACGGGTTGGGTTTCGCCGCTGTAGGATATGAGAATTTCAAGGTCTCCTGCTCTTGGGTGGGGTGTGTTTACGCCTCGTGTGATGTAGACATTGTCTCCAAAGAAGCTTTTAATGTGGAATAGACGGACGCCTGTCATTTTGGCTATTTCGTTTCCTGTTCCTTTTCCGCCAAGAAATATGTTGGTGCGTTTTTCCATTAAATCGACAAGTTGATTGTATGTGTCACTGTTAACATTTGAGTCTATCATTTCGCCTATTTTTTGAAATTCTTCATGGCATAGGCTGTAAACATCGTCAACTTCAAGATTGCGAAATATGGCTTCAATCATACTGTTTAATAGTTGAAGGGTTCCAAGTTCAAAAATGTCGCCCATTAGGCCTGTTTCGCTGTACTCGACAGAAGGTTTGGATTTTCCCCGTCCTTTCAAAAAGACGGTTGTTCCGTACTTGTTGGTAATGTCTGCCATGGGGGATGTATATGTTGAAGTGAGTAATCCCATGGAAAATTTGGTTGATTTTGTTTTATCAATGTATTTGCCTAGGTCTTGAGCCATAACTAGGGGGTCATCACTGTAGCCGCTTCCAGAATTCATCAAAAGCAAAATTTTTTTGTAGCGCCTCTCAAGATCAAACGCTGCATCGTACATGTTACGACCTGGAAAACCTGGATCATCAGGTGTTAAGACAACTTTATTTCTCCATCCGACTTGACTGAGTGCTATTTGACTCAAAGCAGCATTTAAAGAGTATAATGAACGACCTGAGCCTCCACAGATGACACAATCTGCAGATTTTATATCTTCAAAAAGTTTGACAAGCTCTTTGCGTTTTATATTCATAACATTTTCTTGAATTTTGTTAACGAATCCCATACTACTGATTTTACTTTTGATGACAACGGCACTCTCAACTCATTTTTAAGGTATAACTTGTTATATTATCCTTATGCCTGAAAAACCAAAAACAACCTTACATTAAACAAAATTTGCACAGATTCTTAACAGTTATAGGCTACAGCAGAGTATTGCTTATATTATATCACTAAACTATACTAAGAAAGGTACCCCTGATGGCTGTCATATTTGACATAACTGAAAAACCCAAACTTAACAATCCAATCCTAATTGAAGGCTTACCTGGCATTGGATATGTAGCTGGCATAGCGTCTTTGCACTTAATCACTGAGCTAAAGGCCAAACGTTTTGCCCAAATGGTTTCCTCAAGTTTTCATGACTTTGCCGTAACCACCCAAAACGGTAATGTAACTTCACCTATAAATGAGCTCTACTATGTTAAACGAGAGGACGGTAACAGAGATCTAATTATTTGGTATGGAAACACTCAGGCTATGTCTATTACTGGTCAATACGAGTTATGTGGCAAAACACTCAAATTTGCACAAGAGTTAGGCTGCAACTATGTCATATCCATTGGAGGTTTCAAAAGAGATGAAGCCCTTTCGGTACCTAACATATATAGCACTGCAACTGACCTTGACACGATGGCAACCGTTCTGGATCTTGGCACAAAAGTGATGGTTGGAAACGTTTTTGGCATTGCCGGCATAAGTATTGGACTTGCTAAATTATATAACATGAAAGGCTTCTCTTTGCTTGTCGACACACCTAGCATGAACCCTGACGTGAACGCTGCACGATATGCATTGATGACTTTGTTTAAATTCTTAAACTTTACAGTTGACCTAACTAATCTTGAACAAACAGGCAATGAAATTAAACGCTCCCTTGAACTAATTGGTTTACTCAAAAGCATTTCAGAAGAAAAGAAGAAAGAGGAGCAGCAGTTACGCTGGTTCATATAATATATAATAGTTTTTTCAAGTTTTTGTTTCGCTAATGAATTGTTCGTAAACTCTTTGCACTCTTTCGGCTGCTGGTCCAGAACCTTCAGTGACACCATGATCAGTTAGCTTTACTTCATCCATTACCCAAATGAATCCTTTATCCTCATAGAGCTTAACCATTCTTGGAAACACTTTTTCCAGTCGTTGTGAAAGGGCCTTTAGGTCAAAAGCTTTCTCTGCAGTAGAAATCTGTGTAACAGTACTCCCGTTAAGAAATAAACGATTCACTGTTCCACCATTTTCTTCTTTTGCATCTGCCAGTACCAAACTCAAATTATCCGGGTTAATGCCGATTAGAGTGCCTGTGAAACTTTTACCGCTAATTGTTGTTACCGAAACGATTCTCTCTGCTAACGCTGCAACTTCTGTAAAATACTTTCTTTGTGCTACAGACACAATTAATATCTCCGTTAACTTACGCAAATACACAACAACTATTTATATTTAAGCAACAACAAACCAACAATCAAACTAACTACATAAAAAAACAAATTTTACCCCCTCCCCCATCCACCCCGTCCAACTAATAATCAATTAGTTAAAAAAGTTCCCTTAGAAGGTTGATTCAATGGTTGACACAAAAAAATCAAACCCATCAACTATTACTGTTGCTGTTGTATCCGATGAGCAAAGAATCACACGTTTGCCCTGTGGTTGTATCTATCAAGACAACGGTTGGATATTAACAAGGGTAAATGAATGCCCATATCATCATCGCCGAAGAACAACAAAAAGACCCTACCGACCAAAAGCCGAATGCGTTAGACCCTAAAACAACCATCAAATGACGTATTTAACCAGTTTCCCATAAACAATATAATCTACTACTATGGCGAAATGTAAAAGTATCAGTTTATCCTTTTTTTCACAGCATAAAGAGTAAACTCTACATCAGCTGTCCATAGGTGGATGTTGTAACCTAGTTTGTTAAAAAATGTTACTCAAATGTTTTCGGATCATACCCGGGTTTGATAAGTACGTTGTTTTTGTCTTTGATAAACTCGTTGTATACGTTTTTCCACTCATCAAAGCTGTATTCTTCTACTGACACAGAAATGTATTCTTTTGGCTTGTCCATTGTTTTGTTTACAACGGCAACAATTTGTTCAGCAGCTTCTTGAAGCTGTTTTTGAGACGACCCACTAAAAGTTTTTATCACAATATGCGGCACATCACATTCCTCCTTATACCTACAAGTGTTACCCATGTAAAAAGCATAACGGCTCCTCTAGTTGTCTTTTCTTTTTGTAACTCCCGTTTTAGCGTAACCCTTACAATAAAACGCCAATTTTTTCTGTAATAATTCTAAGACTTAATTAGCAAAAGATTATTTGGAGTAGTCGCTGAGTTAACTTTATTATTATGTTTTACCAAAAAAACAAAAACACAAAAGAAAAGATGTTGAATAAGGCTAAGCTTTAATTTCTAAGGTTAAAACTTTAACAGTGGAGAATTCCTGTATGAGTCGACGTGTTGAGGTTAGGTGTACTCTTGTTAATTGTAAATATAATAAACGCAGTGACAAATTAAAGCCACTTTGCGCTCAAAAATTCATTATAATTAACGAACAAGGATTATGCTCAAATTTTACTCCAAAAACACATTTGAAAAAGGATAATGCGGAAAATTGTGACTTTATTGTCTAAATTGTTATCTTACTTTCCACCTCTCTTTATTGTGCGTTGGCGCTGTTTGAGGTTTTAGGTTTACTTAGGTGGTGGTGCTTGAGAATAAAATTTACACTTTAGACAATGGGAAGATTGTTGAAGCATGGATAATGTTTGTCTGTATGGTCATCGTAAATATTTGACTATAAAAGTTATTTCCAAGCAGTCCCTAAGCTGTTTCTTAAACGCAAAACATGAGTGCATAGTGCATATCCAAAAAACAAAAACTGCCTAGTGCATATGCCAAAAGTATGGAGTGGCGTCGAGGGCAGGGTTTGAACTTTAAAGAAATGGAGACATCGCCATCACAGCCTCTTTTTTCCTTTCTCTACCTTATTGGCCTTTATTTTTGAGCGATGAGTTGTTTTTTATGTTAGAAAAGGGTTTAAGGGCTGTTGCTTCGGCTAATTTAATGGTGAGTTGTGAAGAAAATAACTTCCAGTATAGGCGTTATTAACCAAAAATGTGTTCTCTAAAGCACTCAGACAAACTTGTAGGTGTTTAGTTGTGTTGTCACTGTTTTTGTATAGTTTTGACAATAAATTTTATATATTGACAAATCTATACAGTGTTTATGTGCCCACAAATACTCGTCCCCACAAAAATAGAAAACTATGTACAAACCAAACAAGTAATCTCAACTAAAGAACTAGCCCAAACCTTCAACCTAACACAAACCACCGCCATGAACTACCTAAGCCGACTCGCCAAAACAGGCCAAATAAAAAACATAAGCAAAGGCACATACCAAACCAAAAA
>WQYG01000037.1 GCA_009781395.1 Candidatus Bathycorpusculum sp.
AGAAGACGTAGTGATTAGTGTAAAGGTCTCCCACTCGGCCGCCACAGTCCTGTTAGCAACTAATTCCCGTCCCCCTCCAGCTTCAGCACAAACATAATATGAATTTTTTGTTTTCAATTGAATTTTGAAACGCATTACTCGAATACCTCAAATACATATTCCCTAATATTCTATCAGTCATACACAATATATTAGTGTTTCTTTTACCGTATCGGTCTGTGTTTAGTTAAGGGGTTTTGATAGGTTTTATGCCAAAGCACTATGGCCATATTTGTGTGTGATCATGTTTGTCGAGTAAAAGTTACATGAAAAGTTAGACCTGAAGAAAAAAGTGCAAGCTAAAACTACATTTTCACTGAGATATGAAATAGGCGAGCGCTGCCTTGTTGCTTGTTGCAATAGGTTTGCGCAAACCATTTCCCAAACTGGACGGGCACATTCCTGTGCATCCAGCTTTCCACTGTTGTCTTTCAATAGGTTACCGCTAAAAAACTCAACAGTTAGCTCAAATGAGGAAATCCTCCCTAACCATCACGCTTTTAGCCTATCCCACAACAGCTATAACCCTTCACCACGCAGATGGCTTTCCCCCCTCAAACTACAACGAGCACTCTGCCCACATAGAACAACTATAGGTTTCTCCTTTAGTGAATCCCCAGTTAACCCAATACGTTGGTACGTAGAGTTGTCGGTTCTGCTTTTGTTTCGTTACCACCAGATCTCTGGCAGATTGCATGAACACTACTTGATAACCAACTATGAGTTTAGCTTCATAGTTGTTTCCATGCTAGGGGTTTTAGGCACTTTCCCCTTCCCAGTATGAATGGGAATTGGAAACTCGCATTCAACACTTAGTTTGAACCTCGTACTCTTTAACATTGCAATTCAGTCGCGTCAAATTGCCTTTAGACGACTTATCGCTTCTCGACCATGCTGCTTTTCCATCTAGTTTTCACTGTTTCGGTTAGGTCGATTGTTTCACGCGTTATCTTGCGCGGTAGGACCTTATTCTACATCATATTGAACCCTATCTGGGCGCACCCAAACACATACAATATATTGTTTTAAGTTTTTTCGTAATAGTATTCATTTCAAAATGATTAAACATAAATATTATACCTGTATATATTTAATGAAGGATTTATGCGACAAGATACAACGGATAAATCGACAAGTGTTAATCAGCCTGCTAAAGTATTAACTAAAGCTGGAGCACATAACTTTCGCATACATGTGGTTATCCCTCACGGTTACACAAAAATTGATTACGAAGCGTTTTCTTCACGCTCAGACATAATAAGTGTAATAATTCCTGAAAGTGTAACAACTATAGACAGATACGCATTTGTCAATTGCAAGAATCTAACAGAGATAACAATTCCTAACAGCGTAACAGCCATGGGTGCATGTGCTTTTGAGGGCTGCAACAAATTAACAAACATAACAATCCCAAATAACATAACTGCCATCGACAAATACACATTTGCCAACTGCAAAAATCTAACAAACCTAACAATCCCAAACAACATAACAACCATAGACAAAAACGCATTCCATGGGTGCGAAAAATTAACAAACCTAACAATCCCAAACAGCGTAACAACCATTAGTGCACGCGCATTTGCTGACTGCAAAAATCTAACAAACCTAACAATCCCAAACAGCGTGATAGATATTGGCGCATACGCATTTGCCAACTGCGAAAAATTAACAAACCTAACAATCCCAAACACCATGGCAATGATTGATAATGGCGTATTTCATGGTTGTAAAAATCTAACAGACATAACAATTTCTGACAGCGTAACAACTATTGGCGCATACGCATTCGCCGACTGTGAAAATCTAACAAACCTAACAATCCCAAACAGCGTAACAACTATTGGCGCATACGCATTCGCCGACTGTGAAAATCTAACAAACCTAACAATCCCAAACAGCGTAACAACTATTGGCGCATACGCATTCGCCGACTGTAAAAAATTAACAGACATAAAAATTCCCAATAGCATAACAAGCCTTGAGAAGTACGTATTTTTTGGTTGCAGAAAATTAACAAACATAACAATTTCAGATAAAGTAACAATTGTTGATAATAGCGCCTTTGAGGATTGTGGAGGAGTGAAAAATATAGTTTTACCTGATGGTGTGACAAGTATTGGTGCACGTGCATTTTATAATTGTTACAATTTGATTATGGCCATTCCTAATGGTGTGACAAGTATTGGTGCACGCGCATTTTATAATTGCAAAAGTTTAACGGATATAATTATTCCTGAGGGTGTGACAAGCATTAATGAGCAGACATTTTTTGGTTGTTGCAACTTGATAAGCATAATAATTCCCAATGGCGTAACAAGCATCGGTGTAAGTGCCTTTGAGGATTGTGAGAATTTAATAAACATAACAATAGTGCCCGATAGCATAACAAGCATTGGTAAAAACGCGTTTTTTGGATGCAAAAATCTAACAAGTATTATAATTCCTAAGGGTGTAACAACCATCGATGCGGGCGCATTTGCTGATTGCGAAAATTTAACAGCCATAACAATTCCCGATAGCGTAACACGTATGGAATATGGTATATTTGATTGGTGTAGTAACCTTGTTGTTTCCTGTTCAAAAAACGCTTACGCTCATAAATATTGCCGACAAAATAACATCCCAGTGAAAATTATTGAGCAGTGAGAACATAAAAAAATAGTGCACTAAAGAAAAAACGTAACAAGTATAACACTAAATACATGCATTAGCCCGTCTCATGTTGGTGTTATAGAGAGGGGTTTAGGGGATTGTTGTGGAGGGTTAGTTGATGTTATGTTTGAAGAATAGTTTATTTGAGGGTTGTGGGGGTGTATTTTGAGAGTATGCCTTTGGTGAATTTGGGTTTTTTGGGTTTCCATGTGGATAGGCGTTTTTGTAGTTCTTTGTTGGTTATGTTGACTGTTAGGGTTCGGTTTGGGATGTCGATGGTTATGGAGTCTTCATTTTGTAGTATGGCTATGGGGCCGCCGTCGAATGCTTCGGGTGTGACGTGTCCTATGCTTCCTCCGCGTGTGGCACCGCTGAATCGGCCGTCGGTGATTAGGGCAACACTTTCGCTTAAGCCCATACCGGCGATTGTGGCGGTGGGTATGAGCATTTCCGGCATGCCGGGTCCACCTTTTGGGCCTTCATATCGTATAACTATTACATCTCCGGGTTGGATCTGTTTGCTGCGGATGGCGGTTATGGCTTCTTTTTCTGAGTCATAAACTTTGGCTGGACCTGTGTGTTGGAGCATACTTGGTGCTACACCTGCAGTTTTGATTACGGCTCCTTGGGGTGCAAGGTTTCCTGTCAATATGGCAATGCCGCCTTCTGTGTGAACAGGATTATCTAAGGGACGTATAACGTCTGTGTTTAGAACTGTTGCGTTTTTAATGTTTTCAGCTATTGTTTGGCCGGAAACGGTTATCCCATTTGGATTTAGCATTGTTTGGATTTGGTGCATGACCGCTGGAACGCCACCTGCCATATCTAAGTCTTCAATTGCGTATGTTCCACTTGGAATCATACTGCAAAGGTGTGAAACTTTTCGGCCTATCTCATCAAACAACGACAAGGGCAAGGTTAAACCTGTTTCTTTTGCAATGGCTGGTAAGTGTAAAACTGTATTAGTTGAGCCACCTAAAGCCATGTCAACAGATATGGCGTTTTTAAAAGCTTCTAAAGTAAGTATGTTGGAGGGTTTTATGTTCTGCTCTACAAGTTTGATTATTTGTTTACCTGTTTGGCGTGCAAGTCGAACTTTGTGGGCACTTGTGGCAAGAGTTGTTGCACAGTAAGGCAAAGACATACCTAAGGCTTCACTCATACAGGCCATGGTATTTGCAGTAAACATACCACTACAACTGCCACAACCCGGACAGGCAACATCTTCCAGCTGATAAAGTTCAGTTTCACTCATTTTTCCTGCAACAACTTGTCCTAGGGCTTCGGGAACACTTGAGTAACTAACTTTTTTGCCTTTGAACTGCCCTGCCGCCATAGGTCCGCCGGTAAGCATGATTGCAGGGATGTCTAAACGTGCGGCAGCCATAAGCATGCCAGGGGTTACTTTGTCACAGTTACTTATCATGACAAGCCCGTCAAGACGGTGGGCTTGAAGCATAATTTCAACAGAGTCCGCAATAATCTCACGACTGGGAAGACTGTAACGCATGCCTTCATGTCCCATGGCAAGTCCATCACAAACAGCTATGGTGTTAAATTCAAAAGGAGTTCCGCCTGCAGAAAGTATGCCTTCTTTTACGGCATCTCCAAGGGTACACAAATGAATGTGACCGGGAACAATGGTGTTGTAACTATTAGCTATCCCAATGAAAGGTTTAGCTAAGTCATCATTATCTAAACCTAACGATTTAAGAAGCGCACGATGAGGCGCATGCTCAATTCCTGCTTTAAGATCATTACTTCTCACTTAACATCCATCCTTCTACAAGTCAACAATAAAACTACTAACAACACTTCATTTTAAGAGTTGTTAAGCTTTTATGTACAAACCCCTTTTCTTCAACACAAGTACAGTCCAAACTATAACAACAATAATAATCAAGTCTTGCTAAGGGTAAATAGTGCACCGGAGCACCAAAATATTTATTCCTCTGTTTCATGTTTATTACAACGTATAATAAGTAGTAAGTAACCCATAATCATACAATTCAAATGGTGGGTGAAATAATTTATGAACATAAACAATTTTACTGTAAAATCCCAAGAAGCCCTTCAGAAAGCCTCAGAAATTGCGGCTGCAAAACAAAATCAGGTAATTGAACCGGCACACTTGCTAAAGGCAATACTGACAATTGACGAAAATGTGACACCTTACCTGTTAACCAAACTAAACGTGAATCTAGAACATTTTACACGACAACTTGACAAGTTAATCGAAGACCTGCCAAAAGTTTCAAGCAGTCAACCTTACCTGTCTTCAAACTTTAACAAAACATTACAAAAAGCCCAAGAATACGCAGAAGAAACAAAAGATGAATACATCTCAATAGAACAACTTTTACGCGCAATCCTAACACTTAACGACCCAGCAGCTCGTTTAATGCAAGCCAGCGGAATTAAAGAAAAAGAATTAAAAACAACCATCAACCAACTGCGCAAGAACACAAAAGTGAATTCCCAAACAGTTGAAGACACCTACAACGCCCTAAACAAGTACGCCATTAATCTTAACAATCAAGCCCGAGCAGGCAAACTTGACCCCGTCATTGGCAGAGATGAAGAAATTAGCCGTGTTTTACAAATTCTATCCCGAAGAACCAAAAACAACCCCATACTCATAGGTGAACCGGGGGTAGGTAAAACTGCCATAGCAGAAGGTATAGCACATCGCGTCATCAATGAAGATGTACCGGAAAACCTCAAAACTAAACAAATCTACTCCTTAGACATGGGCGCATTAATTGCAGGAGCCAAATATAAAGGGGAATTTGAAGAACGCCTAAAAAGTGTTATAAAAGAAGTGATCCAATCAGAAGGCGAGATAATTCTATTCATTGATGAAATTCACATACTAGTTGGAGCAGGGGCAAGTGAAGGCGCTATGGATGCTGCAAACATTCTTAAACCTGCTTTGGCAAGAGGGGAACTGCGAGCCATTGGCGCAACCACTCTTAAGGAGTATCAAAAATATTTTGAAAAAGACAAAGCCTTAGAACGCCGATTTCAACCCGTCATGGTTAATGAACCCGATACGTTGGATGCTATTTCAATTCTTCGAGGTTTAAAAGAACGCTATGAAGTATTTCATCATGTGCGTATAAAAGATGAAGCCATAATTACGGCTGTAGAGCTTTCACAGCGATACATTTCAGAACGGTTTTTGCCTGATAAAGCCATAGACCTCATTGATGAAGCAGCAGCAAAGTTACGCCTTGAAATTAACAGTGCACCCGAAGAGCTAGAGGTAATAGAGCGCAAAATTCGTCAATTAGAAATTGAACGAGAAGCCCTCAAACGAGAAAAAGACGAAGTAAAACTAAGACCCCTCCAAGAAGAAATTGCCAATTTAACGGAAGAGCGCAACAAGTTGAAGGCTAAATGGCAAACTGAGAAGGATCTGGTGGAGAAAATCCAAGTAAAGAAAAATGAAATTGAGCAGTTTAGATTGGAAGATGAGACAGCTAATCGTAGGGGTGATTTAGGAAAAGTTGCTGAAATTCGGTATGGCAAAATTCCGGAGGCAACAAAAGTTATAGAGCAACTTAAAGAGAAACTCTTAGAAGTACAAAAAGATACAGCGCTTATTAATGAGGAAGTGGGGGCGGAAGAGATTGCATCTGTGGTTTCGCATTGGACAGGCATCCCTGTTAGTAGGATGTTGCAAAGTGAGCGTCAAAAATTGTTAAACCTTGAAGCAGAACTACATATGCGTGTGGTTGGACAGGAAGAAGCCATTAAAGCAGTTTCAGATGCCATTCGTCGTAGTCGTGCAGGTTTACAAGATCCTAAGCGACCCATAGGCTCATTTATCTTTTTAGGCACAACCGGCGTAGGCAAAACTGAACTGGCAAAATCGTTAGCAGAATTTCTTTTCAACAACGAAAACAGCATGGTTAGAATTGACATGTCAGAATATCAGGAGCGACACACGGTTTCAAGACTTGTAGGTGCACCCCCGGGATATGTGGGTTATGAAGAAAGCGGACAATTAACCGAGGCCGTACGACGCAAACCCTACACCGTAGTGCTGCTTGATGAAATTGAAAAAGCCAACCCCGACGTCTTTAACATTTTACTACAAGTTCTAGATGACGGTCGACTAACAGACAACAAAGGTCGAACCGTTGACTTCAAAAACACCATAATCATAATGACCTCAAACATCGGCTCACACCTCATACAAGAAAACCTAGAAAAAGTAACCAAAGACAACCAAGAAGAAATGCTAAATAAAACAAGAGCAGAAGTCTTCAGTCTACTCAAGAAATCCATTAAACCCGAATTCCTTAACCGCATTGACGAAATAATCATGTTCCAACCCTTAACACAAAAAGAAATCACCAAAATCGTTAAAAACCAAATAGACAACGTCCAAAAAATGCTAGAAAAAAACGGCATACACATGACCGCAACCAAAAACGCAATAGAACACATCGCAAAAATAGGATTTGACCCCCAATTCGGCGCAAGACCAATAAAACGAGTAATACAAAAAGAAATCATAAACGAACTATCAAAAATGATCCTATCAAACCAAATAGACAAAACCGCCACAATCACAATAGACGAAAAAGACAAACAACTCACTTTTAGTAACAAGTAACGGCAACGGTTATAGAAGGGTTGTTTGGCCTTTTCCTAGTGGTTGTGCTACTGCGGGTACACCTATTCTTTTTGTTATTTCGTCTGCTAATGCTTTTCCGTGTGTTGAGCGGTAGTTGTCGGTTATTACTTGTTTTGCTTTGGAGCGTTTGACGTATTCTATTAGGTTGTCAAAGTCGGAGTGGTCGCTTAGGGCTACTAGGTATTCGTGTTCGTTTATTTGTCTGCAGGGGTTTTGGAATTCCCAGCCACTTACGCAAATACGGGCATGGTTTAAGCCAACTTTGAAACGTGAGTTAGTGTGGTAGAAGGCAACACATGGTAAGTTGCTGTCTAGGAGTTCTTGGCCTTCGTTGCTTGTGTCAAGGGTTAAACTGCCAAGGTTCATGCCGTAAATGTCACAGACTTTAGAAACCTCATGTACTGTGTCAGGCATTACGAAGGGAACTTCGACATCAGCTTTACGTAGCATGTGCATAACTTCTTGTAGTTTGCCATAGAACCCAAAAACGTAAACGGTACCACCTCGCAGCCGACGTTCAATCATGGCAACCAGTAGCTCATTTATGTTAACGTCGAAATTGCGTCTGCAGGAGGGATTGCCATAAGTGGCTTCAACTACAAGAATGTCGCAGTCAATAACAGGAGTGCCTTCAAGTTTGAAATCACCCGTATAGACAATTCGAGTACCGTTAGCAGTTTCCACTAACACTTGGGAAGCACCCATAATGTGGTCTGCTTTTAGAAGAGTAATTGTTTCATCATCATTATACCGGAAGGGTTTACCGTATTCGAGGGTTAGAATGTTGTTGTTTTGTAGTTGGAATTTGGGGTTTACAATTTCTGCAAGATCACGTGTTGCAGGGGTCATTATGACTTTTTCACAGTGTTTAATGCTTTTTCGCAAACCTCCCAAATGATCGCCATGAGCATGGGTAACAATGCGCAACGGCCGGTTGGCATCAAATGCGTCACAGGCCACATAGTTACCTAAAAGAACCGCACCAGTCTTTGTAACACTTGCTTGCGTATCATCAGCTAGTAGCAATAGGTATTATCTCACTTTTTCTTTTGTACGCTCGGTTTTCTCAGTAAGCCAATCGATAAGCGGCTTAGGCGCATCAGTTTCAATTACCACATGAAGAGGACCTAAAGGGGACTCGGCGTATTCTTCAGAAAAACTAGCATGACCCGCATAAGCAACTTGCTTGTTTAGATAGAAAATGATTTTATTATCACTATTTGTTGCACGGTATAATAGTTTTCTTGCCGCATCTCTTATGCGATCATTACGTAACAAATTCCGAAATTTAGTTAAAGACCCCTGTCCTTGAGTTTTAGCCTTCAATTTAAATCCTTGAAAAGCAGGCTCAGAGGTAAAAACTGGATTATCAAGAATGGTAAGTATGGCCTTTTTTACTTTTTCTTCATCCTCTGTAGGGTTAACATCTGTTTCTATGTGAACAATTATGGTTTCCATGTCGCTTCAGTCAACTGTAAATATTTTTTCACTTCGGTATTAAACACTTCTATACTACCACCATTAACCACAACATGCTCAGACAACGCTATAGCACTACCTAAACCCACCCCAAGCTCACGCATGTCACGCTCATGAAAAACCTCAAAAAGTTTAGGATCATCACTGCGCCCACGTAAATTTAAACGTGCAAAACGAACCATAGAAGCAGCATGAACTGCAACAAACTTAAAACCTACAAAATTTGCTTTAAACACCTCAACCTCATTTAAACTCCGCAACCCATCTATAACAATTTTATCACTACTAATGGCCTCAATCTTTGGCACACACCGCTCAGCAATCACATCATCCCCCCCCACCTCACGCAAATCCAACATAACCTTACCCACATTTTGCGGATTTAACTCCAAACCACGCTTCTGCGTCTCCTCACGTATTACATCACCCATAGATACAGCAACATAACCAACAGTTTTCGCAACCTCTACAAAAACAGTTTTCCCAGCACCAGGCATACCTGTCAAACCAATAACAAGTTTATCAACATTCATAACAACAAACCCCCTTTAAATAATGAAAATCAAACATTAAAAACTATCCATCCCAACACCCACCCGCCAAATAAACTATAATTTTTACACAATTAAAAAGAGCAGAAACCATAATAAACACAGTTTCACCCCAACTCTCCTTAATAGAACAACTTCAAAGAAACCCCCGATCACCCATAAAGAATTGTAAGACAATAACCTGTAATGTGTGAGAGCCGATGTAATTCCAAAACCACTTAAAAACATCTTTTATGATCCATAACAGACTAATCACCACTAAACCATTACAAGTTACTCTCTTACAAATCCTAAGACACACGGACAGTCAGGGTTAAACTACTCGGTTGTGTCTCTTCAGACGCACTTGTTTTCACGAGTTTGTTAAACGGTAAAACACGCAGAATAACTAACTATTAACACCGTAAAACTAAGAATTGTTACAACCCAATATGTCAGGACAGATACAGCAGACCTTTGCACTTGCAAATTTTGTATTGACAAAGCAAGCACAATGATATTCACCAAGACATGGAAAACAACAACGGCCCACAAGTTTCCCTTGCTTTTCACAAAAAAGTAACCCGTAAACATACCAAAGAGCAACACATAACTGAACTGTATTTGGAAAAACCATTCAAGCCAACCAACTTGGAATACGTGAATATGGTACAGAGAAAAAAACAGTGTAGAGACAAAAATATCAACCACAAAACCCTATTTTGAAGATACTATAGACACAAAATAGGTTCTGTAGGCAACTTTTTTTTGTAAAGGAACAAAGGTACTATATCTAACCTTCTCTTAGAACGCAACAGGACTCTTTTGAAGTATGTGTTAGGTTATCTTGGAGAATAGAGGCAATAAGGCAATAATGTAACAACACTGCAGAGTTGTTCACAAATTCATGGCGTACTAAACGTGTATCAGGGATAAAGTTGTCAAAAAAATTTCAAGTTTGTGTTATCAGAAAAATCGTGTCTGCCTGGGAAGATGTTGGTGTTTGTTGGATTTTGGTTAGTTTTTGCTTAAAACTTTTATGAGAGAGCATTATTAAGGTATATTGGAAAGAAAAATGTCTGAACAAATACGAAGCTTTATTGCTTTTGACATACAGAATGAAAATTTAATAAATAGGATAGCATCAGTACAGAAACTGTTAATGCAGACTAATGCTGATTTGAAACTTGTTTCTCCGAAAAATATTCACATTACCATACGGTTTCTTGGGATAATAAGTCCGGAAATGGTTGATAGAATTTATGAGGTTATGAAGAAGGTAAAATTTGTTCCGTTTAACATTCAGATTCAGGGTTTAGGTGTTTTCCCGACAGTTAATTATCCAAGGGTTGTTTGGGCAGGAATCACGTTAGGGGCAGCGCAATTACGGAGTATTTTTGAACAGTTAGAGCCGATGTTACATGATTTAGGTTTAGCGCCAGAGCCTGAATTTAATGCACATTTAACTATAGCCCGGGTTAGTTCAGGAGCAAATAAGCAACGTCTAGTTGATTTTGTTACTCGTCATCAAGAGTATGAGTTTGGAAACATTAAAGCGAACTGTTTACGATTAAAAAGAAGCCAGCTCTCACCTATGGGTCCAACTTATACTACTTTAAAGGAGTACAGTCCATAAACGTGAAATAACATGAATGATGATGTGGCATGCAGGCTGAACTTGAAGCTCTGATGTTGCAGGTTTTAGAAAAAATTACGCCTACATCTGAGGAGTATTGTAAAGTTGAGACTTTAAGCAGACGCTTAGAGCAAAAAATTTTAGAAGCATGTCAGCAACAAAATGTGAAAGCAACCGTTAGAGTGGAGGGTTCTATAGCTAAAGATACTTGGCTAAGAGAAAACCCGGATATTGACATTTTCATACGCCTGCCTACGTCTATTTTACGGGAAAAACTTGGAGAGGTAGGTTTAACAATTGCCAAAGCGGCTATGCAGGAGGCAACTAAAATTACGGAACGATATGCTGAACATCCGTATCTTGAAATAACCCTAGATAATCAGCGAATAGATATTGTTCCATGCTATAATGCAAAACCGGGGGAGTGGCAAAGCGCAACAGATCGAACCCCTTACCATACGGACTATATTAGGCAGCATTTGTCTTCTAAAATGCGTGGAGAAGTGCGTCTGCTTAAACAGTTCATGCAAAACATAAGAGTATATGGGGCTGAAATTAAAGTTGGAGGATTTAGCGGTTATCTGTGTGAACTGTTAATTTTAACGTATGGCTCCTTTATACAGACCGTGCAGGCATTTGCAAATTATAATAAACGCATCATAATTGACCCAGAGCACCATTTCTTAGATAAAGAAAAAGAAACAGCAACATTATTTTTGGAGCCGTTAGTGATTGTGGACCCTGTAGACAAGGCACGAAATGTTGCCTCAGCTGTTCAAACCGACAAACTCTACAATTTCATAGGAGCCTCACGAAAATTTTTACAAACACCCTCAGAGATATTCTTTTTTGCACCCAAACAACTACTACTATCTTTCAACAGAAAAGAGTTAGAAAGACAACTGGAAGAACGTGGCTCTGCGTTGATATTTTTGGTTGTCCAAGGAGTTGAGGCGGTGCCGGATGTGCTTTGGGGGCAACTCTACAAAGCTAAACGTTCACTACGTAAACTGTTAGAACTTAACGATTACAAGGTACTTAGAGATACCGTTTGGAGCAACGAAAAAACACTTAACATATTTGTTTTTGAGTTAGAACAACAAATCATTGCTAACATCAAAAAACATGCCGGACCACCTCTTGAACGCATAAATGAATGTGACAACTTTTTAGCTAAATACATAGAAAATGACCATGTGATTGCAGGCCCCTATGTTGAAGAAGGAAAATGGATAGTTGAAGTTATCCGCAAAAACGTTGATGCAGCAGTCTTTTTAAAGGAAAAACTTGCAGAAGGAGGAAAAAACGTTGGCATCCCCGATATACTTGCTAAAGCATTCAAAGAAAACTTTACAGTTTTTGTTAACAACGAAATCACCAAAACCTACAACAACAAAAAACACGAAGAAACAGAAGAATTTAACATTTTTTTAACAACATTTTTATTAGGAAAACCCTTCTGGCTAAAATAACTACAACAACACCAACATTTCTTCACCTCCAAGATATAGAAAACATAAAAGAAAAAAGTTAAACAAAACAGATTGATATCTACACCACCACAGTGATGCTAAACATTTTTCAAGATCGATTACAGCTACGTATGAATTTAAAAAACATCCAAAAACAAAGTTAACAAATTACACAATATTTACAACAAATATGTTATAAAATTAGAAACATGTTTTTGAAACAATATAGTTTTTGATTAATTTTTAGTCTTTCATATTGCTTTTGAACATTTAAAAATTATGCTGAAAAGGACGGTTAAGTGACAACAGAACCAGCCTCAACACACACAGATAGTGGTTTGCAAGGTTTATGCTTTAAAAAATAGAGGTTTGATCAAGTTTGGTTTTTTGTTGTCTTCTAAGAAGAGTCATAACCACAGCCACAATAACACCCCCAAAAAGAATACCGCCGCCTAACAGAAAGAGCGGATGAGTAAACACAGACCAAGGCGGATACGTCTGATCAGGCAACTGCGACGGCCCCAAACCATCACCATCATTTGTTGCAGAAGGCGGCGAGATTGTTGTTTGCGTTGGCGGTAACGTCGATGCCACTCCAGGCTCAAGCACAGTAAAAGTTAAAACCTCACCCCAACCACTAGACACAACATCCTTAAAAAACTGCGGCTGACCTCCCCCCTCATAATAAACATAACGATCAAACCAGTAAACCGGTTGCCCAACTATTGCTTCAACCCTAAAATCCAATTGAGCCTCCCCAGGTAAAGGCAAATAATACGGATAAATATCCAGAAGAATTGTGTAATCAGAATCTGATTGAAAAGTACTTGCCCAAAATGTTTGCCAATCGTCACCAAAATGACCCTTACGCTGAACATGATAGTATAAACTATATTTTTTTCCATTTACGTCTGTGTAGGGTTTGAAGGGTTGGTTTTTTATGGAAACCTCTACTTCGCGTTCATCTTTGTAGTAACCTGGTGTAGTTATTGTGATTTCTTTTCCAGTGTACTGGTCAATTGTTGTTGTAGTAGTAGGGGGTACGTAGTAGTAGTTGCCGATAATTCTTACGCTGAATTGGGGTACAGAGGGTTTAGATACTGTCTGCCCAACTGCTGTAGATGTGGTGGATAGCATGATTAGGCTTGACAGTATTAAAAGGATGAATGTTGATGCTAAAAACTTGTCAAATCTATTCATAACTAATATACTGTTGTTGATCAAATAAAAATGTTGTCTATATTTAGCATGTCACAGGATTTATGAATGATATTGTAATGTTTTTGCGTTATTGTTCATAATCTGATCTGCCCAAATGCATACTTTTTTATCAACACAACTTTTTTTCAATACGGCAGTGTTGAAGGTAATCCGTAGAATAAGTTGTAGGTTGTTAAAACCTAAATTTTTATCAGGTTTGTGTACATGCAATGAAAAATTACAAACTGGTTGTGTAAAGTGTTTGTTTTTTGTCGTCTAACGAGAGGATGTTTGTGTTTGAGGTCATAAGGTGTTATTTGTCTGTTTTTCGTCGTTGAAGTATTGTTCTTGGGTGAATTTTGGCGTGCAAACACAGTAGAAAACTAGGTCGCAGTTATCTATGTTTGTTATTCGTTGGGAGGTGCCGTCGGGGATGATAATTACGTCGCCAACGGTTACTTGGGTGGGTTCCATGTTTTTGATGTCTATGAGGCCTGTGCCTTGGGTGATTATGTAGATTTCTTCTATACCTTTGAGGTGGTGGGCAACTGTTGTTATGCCAGGTTTTACTGTGGCTATGGCTATTGAGACTTTGCCGTCGTTTGAGCTATAGTTTTCTGCTATGTAGCAACGTTCGGGGGTAAGGGTCATGTTTAGGCTGTTTGCTTTGATGATTGTTGGTTTCATGTGTTTTGCATCCATAGTAGGGTAACTGTTTAGGATGGGAAAAATTGGAAATATAAAATGTTGGGTATATGATGTTAGTATTGCTGTTGGGTGTTGTTTAATTTGTTGTTTGCTGTTGTTGGGGGGGGGTTTATTCTGCTGTGATTGTGGAATTTGACGTTGTTGGTGTTGTTGTTTCGGTTGGGTTTATTACTGTGAGGGTGCCGTTTTTGCCTAGGCGTACTTGTTTTTCTCCTCTGAAGAGGCAGACTTGGGCGTTTCGGATTTCGATGTCGTTGTCTATGTTTATGGTGCTTATTTGTCCTTCCCATAGGCAGAGTTTGATTGTACCTGTTTCGTCGCCGACTATGGCGTTTACGACCATGGCTGTGTTGCCGAATTGGGTGTGTACTTGTGCGGGTTTGGGTATTTCTTGGACTTTGGCTTTGAGGTTTATGTGTTTCATGCCTGAGCGTAGTTCTGAAATGCTGTTAAAGAGGGCGTCAGGGTTTTGTTTGGCGATTTTTTTACGTATTTTATCGGTGCTCATGTAGGTTTCAAAGGAGGCATCGTTATTTTGGGAGAGGAAAGCTTCGTCTACTCTGAATTGGGCAACCACGCTGTCGTCTTTTTTTATTAGAAAGATTATGTCGTCTTTTGTTTTTCCACGGTAATCTACGGAGAGCTCACCACAAGTGGATTTGCCATCTCTTTTGGCGTTGATTAAGGCTTGAACAACTTCAGCTGGATAAACGTTGTATTTAACAGATACAAGGGCAAGATGTTCGCCTAAGGGGGATTTCTTTTGTCTCAAAGTTATCTTCCGTTTTTACTTTTTTAGAAACAGAGAAAAAGCGAACCTATCGATCCTTTTCTCAAGAATCCAAATACTAGCTATGTAGTTAGCATCTTCCTATATTAGGGTGACTATTAAAAAAACGGGTTTTGTCTCAATTTACCAAGTATTTCAGACTTTAGACAGGGGTTAATTGAATTTACAAGAAAACAATAGTAGTGAAGGTTAAACAATAAATCTAGTCTGCAAAGAAATATGCTAAAGGGTTTGTCTCTCAAAGGAATTGTTGTTTTTTAATTTTTAATTGCAGATTTGGATTTTTTCTTAAATATATGTGTTGATTGGAGGCATCAGTTTATAAGAGGCGTGTCACATGTTGTAATTCTTGTAGGAAGTAATTCTTACAAACCAATAGAGTAGGAGTTGAAATATCAAAAATGTCATATGCTAATAGAGAGATGCACAAGGCAACCTGCGCAGACTGCGGAAATGAATGTGATGTACCATTCAAACCAGACGGTAGCAGGCCAGTTTACTGCCGCGAATGTTACGCAAAAAGAAGACCACCACGAAGATACTAAGCACAGCTTACATCTTCCTTAACGTCTTAATTTAATCTTTTTTAATTTTTATTTTTTATTACTTGTCGTCAACTATTTTTGGTTTAGGCTTCTTTTTGAAACGTAACGATAGGCAACCACACCAATAATAGCAACTACACTAACAACAGTAAGTGCAGATAGTATTAACGAAAAATTTTCAAATAGTTGAAAATGATTATTGTCAGGTATTTGAGTGTCTATGGACAACTCTTTCCATCCCGTAAATGTGACTTGTATCTTGTCAACATCATAAGGCTGTATAAGAGGGTAATTGTCAATAAAGTTGTCATAAACTTGGTAAAAAGTTTTACCGACACCAGCTCCATTGTCTTGACCAGTGTAGTCTGACCAATAGTTTCCCTCTTTACCGTTATCCCACTTATTATGTTCAGAATAATACGTGGCATTCATCAGCCTAAAAATGTCTGTACGTATTTCATACACATCTGTGTTAGTGTTGAAACTGTTCCAAAAAAAATTGTTAAAATCGGATCGGTCAAGATAAACGGCGTAGATGCTTGCACCAGAAAAAGTGTTACCAAAAACATCATTAAACATTGAGCCACCCATATCAACACTATATCTACCTTCGTAGATATTATTTTTAAAAATCATATTGTATTCTGCGTCACTAAAAGAAATGCCAAAGTCTTCAGTTGATATGTTGTTTTCATAAATGTAATTATATTTACCACCACCACGCAAAATGTTGCCTAAAGCTATACCTGCACACATATTGTTAACACCACTAGATGAAATATCATTCTTTTCCACCCTATTGTATTCTGAACCGTCCATTATAGCAATACCGCAACAACTAGTACCAGTTATCAAATTTTGTGATACCATATTATTAGACGAACTGTATAGCCCCACTACAGCGACCTGCCAAGTTCCACCAGTTTTTGAAAGCTCATTGTTAACTATGAGGTTACCGTTAGAATTTACCAACACTATACCAGCAGTAACCTTGCTATTAGCTATAAGGTTATCATTAGAATTTGTTAACACTATGCTATCGAGAATGCAGTTAACAACTTTAGTGTGTGATGTTCCAAAAAGCTGTATAGATCGACGTATGCCTACAGCATCAACGTTTTGAATTATAATGTTTGTACAGTTAACCAGAATCACTTGACCTGCACCATTAATAACTTGGTCGGATTGTCCTATAAGAAACACTATGGGCTTACCCTCGATAGTGTTACCATAAAAAATGTCTGAAACATCTGGGACTATACTAAGACCGCAACCAACAAATTTGTTATTGGTAAAAGTGACATCAACACAATTTCCAAAATTGAGGGCATCACCAGTTGAAACAAAAGTGTTACCTACAATGACAAACTGGTTAATTCTGGAAGATTTAATAGCCCAATATTTAAACTCAAAATAATTATCAACTATCTGAATATTTGACGTATACATTGGGTAGCTGTCAAGGTTGCAAAGCTCAATGCTTGTACCAAAATTAACAATATTAGTGTTCTTAATGGTAATGTCACTTATTTCATCAAGTTCAATAGCAATTCCACCGCCTGTTCCACGAATGGTTTTTCCTGCGCCATCAAAAATAATACCGCTACGTTCAATTTTAATAAAAACAACCCCATTCTTTACATCACCTGCTATATCCTCTGTAAGGGTGTAAACATTCCCATTTTGACGTATCTTATCTGTTCCCTCAACTACACCCTTAGGTGTTATTCTAATACCCTCTTTAGCGAAAGGATGGCCAGCATTTACAAAGTCTAAATTAAAAATACACAAAAGCAACAAAAGCATTAACAGCAAGACAAGAGTAGGCAACAAATGGTTAGAAGCTAAACGTACATTGCTTTGTGTGACCATAAGCCTTCAAAGGGGAATTAAACAATTGAGGTATTTAATGGTTTTTGTAAAGCAACATTTACTATCTGCTAAACATAATTTACAGTTAAGCGAACGATTTATTTTTTCACATGTAATAATGCTTTTGCAGGCAGGCTATAAACAAAATAAAACAGTTTATACCTGAATTCCCGAAAACAGTTTAACCTACATTTCAAAAGACACAGAAATACAGTTATTTCTTCAAAAGCAACCATTTAGAACGTGTATTGACTTTTGTGTGTAGGTTAAAATAGTTTAACCTACTGTGGTTGGTGAGAATTATGCGTGAGTGTAATTTATGCCGTATTTTAGAAATAGGTCATGTTTTTAGGATTTTTGTTTTGTAGGTTAAAATTTCCGCGGGAATTCAGGTTTATAGTTACCATACTGGCAGGTAAACGATTAATTAGCACGCTTGCTGTTAACCCAATTATATTGGACCTCGCAAAAAAAACCATGTGTCCATAAGTCACATACACAAGTTGTGGAGTAAAATTTTTCGGGTCAGTATCAGGTATTTCTATCGTTAAGGCATGATAGATTCAGTATTTTTTGGATGCCTAAACAGCTCAAACAG
>WQYG01000038.1 GCA_009781395.1 Candidatus Bathycorpusculum sp.
ACATAATTAGTTTTAATCTGACAAAGTATCTTCAGCAACTCTTAGTAGTCTAAAAAATAGCAAATTTTTTCTCAAGTATCTCTGCTAAAAGCACTTACAAAAATTTTTCATGCGTTTGTCGTGTCGCAGTATAAATGCAAATACGTATTGTACAAAATGTTTTTGTTATAGATGAAAAGTTGGGCGTACAAATTGTAGTCGTGTTATAAATTTTAGCAACTTGATTTTAAATTGTATGTGTTATCTCAAAATTTGGAGTGTTGGTGCTCCGGCCGGGATTCGGACCCGGGTCTTCGGCTCGAAAGGCCGGAATACTTGACCGGACTATACTACCGGAGCATTTATTGTTGAAACATCAAGCAGAATGCAACTTCCCATGAATAAACTTTACCCTTCCAAACTTGAGCTTTTAGCTCTTAGTTTTTTGTTGTTTGGTTTTTTTAGGTTTGAAGAGGTATGCTGTTATTTGTTCAACCAGTTTCATTTGGTTTTGTTGTATCTTTTCTAGCTCGGTAAAGCGCCTTTCTATGTCTTTTGTAATGCTTTTGTTTTCGATGCGGTTTGCACTGCGGAACATGAGCATCATTTTGAAGACTTCAGAAATGGCTTTTTGCTGTTCTTCGTTGGAAGCGGTTTTTACGCCAGCGCACACAAGAATCAAGTCAATGTAGTGTTCTTTGATTTTTAGCTCTGCGTTAACAGAAGGGTCTTTAGTAAGTGTAATGTTTAATGGATTTTGTTTTCCTAGTTCGCTAGCTGTGGGGAAACGAATTATGAGGTCTCCTTTTATCCATGATGTAATAAAGTCATTGACGATTCTGCGGATGTCTTCTTCACTGTACAGTGCAGCTGATGATTCAGGTTTCTTTTTTATCTGAACGCGAATTATTTTGTTTTCTTCGGTTTTTCCAGTGTTGTTTTGCGACATTTTTGCTCCTTCCGTGGAAAATATATTGTTAATTCATTTTAAGCATGACTAGTATATAAGAAAAGCATACATAGAAAGCTAAAACGAACTTTTTGCTTCATATGGGGTATTGCCTAATATTTTACTTGTTGCTTTCTCAACTGTTTCTCGATTTTGTTCATCAGTGTAAACGCGTATGATATTCATGAAGCCTTTGAGGATTTCAAAAATTTTTGAGCTGTCACTGAGTTTTTGCAGGTCTCTTTTACCTTTTGTGTTTCTAGTGAATACTGGAATTTCCGGTGATTCCATCATAACCGCATGATGATATGGAACTGACGGCACAGTTGGTACATCAATAATTACCTTTTCAATGTCTACTACGGCTTCTTTTGCAATTTCACTTCTAATTTGTGTGCGATATGTTTCCCTGCTAAACAAATTAGCTACCATATCGTCTTTTTCATAGAAGGTGCGTTCGTATGCGCATTTTAGCATTTTACGGCATTCCAATTTTTCAATAATGGGTTGAGATGTTTTGCACTTCTTTAGTGCTGACCAAACAGTGTAGTCGTCTAGTTGAAGATATTCTTCAGGTGTTTTAAATGAGGTTAATCCTAACTCGTTGTTAGCTTTATCCATGGCTGATGCAAGCATAATTTGTGCGGCTCGTCCCACACGATGGAAATAAATACTTTTAAAAGATTCAATGCGGGCAATCATGAATGCTTCCAAAGCGGAAAGTGCACCAAGTTCAACTGCCAAGTTTTCGTCTAAAATGTCAAGTGTATGAATTAGTCGATAAACATCTATGAAACCATACTCTGCACCCGTATGGTAGGTGTCTCTTAAAATAAAATCCATTTTATCAACATCGACAGCGCTGCTGATTATTTGATCAAGAAACGCTTTACCTGTTCTACGAGCTTTTCCAACTGCAAGTTTACCTACTTCACTAGGATTGTACCCTATTTTGGAGAGTTTATCAGCTACCTCGCTTTTTTCAACAATCCATGAGGTTATATCTTCATGAGTTTTTTGCAGATTTTTAAGCAGTAAATGTTCAAAAACATGTGAAAAAGGGCCATGTCCACAATCGTGCAATAACGCGCTTATACGGGTCATGTCTATTTCTTCTTCAGTAACTTGTTGAGAAATGTGAGGGTTATCAAGTGTATTGCCTGCCAAAAACATTACCCCCAAACAGTGTTCAAACCGGGTATGGTTAGCGCCAGGATACACGTATTCAGACCCTGCAAGTTGTCTTATCCTGCGTAGTCTTTGCATTGGATATGTGTCAATTATGTCTTTTTCTGCATGTGTGATGTACACATAACCGTGTACTGGATCTTTAATTTCTCCCCAGTAAGCCTTTGGCATATTTTTCGCCTTGTTTACAAGTTATATTTATGTAGGCTTCCTATAATGGTTAACGCTAATCTAAATATCGTGGGCGTGAACTATGAAAGGCGTATTTATTTGCATTGAAGGTTTAGATGGAAGTGGAAAATCAACTCAGGCAAAATTGTTAACAAAAAAGCTTTGTAAAGCAGGTTACCCTGCCGTTTTTACCGCTGAGCCAAGTCAAGGAAAAATTGGTAAATTCATACGTAAGCGCCTCTTTGAACAAGAACGTTTACCTCCAACAGTTGAGGCCTTACTTTTTGCAGCTGACCGTATTGAGCATGTGCAAACAATTATTATTCCTGCTTTAGAGGAGGGTAAAATTGTAATCTCTGATCGTTATGTTCACTCTTCTTTTACCTATCAAGGTAGTGCTGGTTTAGATTTGTCTTGGATAGAGGCTATAAATGCTAACGCTAAAACGCCTGATTTATCTCTTTTTATTGATGTTACTCCTGAAGTGGTTTTGGAGCGACTTAAACGTAAAAAATCTGTAATGGAGAACCTGCCAAACCAATTACGTGTTTATGAGATATACCAAAAATATGTTACACGCGGAGAGCTTAGACGAGTTAATGGTGCTAAAGGTAAAAATGAAGTTTTGGATGCATTATATGCTGAGGTTGTTTGTTTCTTAAAAACGGTTAAACCTTAAAATAGGGAGGGGGGGTTTAGTCTTCTCTCCATTTGAATAGTTTGACTGCTAATACGAAGATGACTCCTGTTATTATGCTTAATACTGCGATGTCTATGAGTGCGTTTGGTATGTTATTGTAGACCATGACATTGTTTAAGCCTTCTGTGACGTAGAATAGTGGTAGGACACGGGCGATTGCTTGTAGGTATCCTGGCATCATGCTTAATGGGAAAAAAGTGCCTGCTAGAAACATCATGGGGAAGGTTACTATGTTGCCTATGACTCCTGCGGTTTCTGGGTTTTTAGCTACTGTGCCAATTAGCATGCCTAGTGATGCAAATAGTGTGGGTCCTAATATTAGGAAGGGTATTAGCCATGGTGAGAGTGTTATGTGTGCGCCGAAAGCAAATACTCCTACTAATATCATAAGTAAGAAGCCTGCGGCTGATAGTGCGATGTAGAATAAAACTTTGGCTATTAGCCACTCCATTTTTGTTAGTGGTGTTAGTGAGAGTTGTTTGAAGAGTTTGTTTTTCTTATAATCTGCTGCAATGTTGACTAGTGAGAACATTGGGTTTGTTAGAATGGAAAAACCAATTAAACCTGGAATTAAGAAATCGATGTATGTGGTTTGTTGTGTGTTTACGGTGGCTGATGTTATGCCTATGATCATGTTGCCGTTGTAGTGTTGTAAATTGAAATAATTTGCATATCCTCCTACGGTTCCACTTACAATGCCGCTTGTGCTGGATGCTGGGCTGCCATAAACTGTAATGTTAACCTGTTGTCCTGACACGTAATCCCTTGAGAAACTTGCTGGTATAACTATGCCCTCTGATGCTGAATGTGCCGCTAAAAAGTCTGCAAAGTTTTCTGAGGGATTTACTGTTATAACTCTAATAGTTGAAGACTCGTTTAATGCTCTGAGAAACTCTTCTCCAAAATTTATGTCCACAGCACCACCTATGCCCATGCCACTTGGTACATAGATGCCTTCATCTTGATTTTGAGCATAAATATCTACAGTTCCAGATTCTCCACTAAAAATGGCGCCAAAAATCAATATTAAAATAACTGGAAAAATTAAACCAAAGAACAATCCAAATTTGTTTCTCAAGTAACCTACACTAAATACTTTAAAGTCTACATAAATACGCCTAAGACTAACCATGTTTAACGTCGTCCTTTTTTGTTTAATTTCTGTTCTATACCCTCTTCTTCTTGTTCGTCAAGTGGTTCATTAATTAGTTTTATAAATACGTCATCTAGGCTGTCTTGTCGTGTTTGTATCTCACCCCAAGGTATTCCTGACTGCTCAGCAGCTGCCAACGCCGCCAACATGTCTATTTTCTTTTTTAACGGTATGATTATCTTTTCTTTAACTTTATTGTATTCTACTTGCAACTCAGTATTTGCTTTAATATACTCTGCCAGCTGTTGATTTCCATGGATTTCTAAACGCTCGCCTGAGCCATGTTGCTGAATTATTTCTTCTGTGTTCCCCATAGCTACAATGTGCCCCTGATCCATAATGGCTACTCTATCTGAGAGTTGCTGCGCCTCATCAAGATAGTGGGTGGTCAAAATGATGGTTTTTCCTTTTGTTTTCAATTTGCGAATAACCTCCCATATGGCACGTCTAGCATTAGGATCTAAACCCGTAGTGGGCTCGTCAAGAAAGAGCACTTCAGGTGAATTTACAAGTGAAAGAGCTAATCCTGTTTTTTGTTTTTGCCCCCCTGACAGACTTTCAAAAACGTGATTCTCCATTTCATTAAGCAGAACTTCTTTTAAAATTGCGTCAGCGTCAACTTTAACATTGAAAAGGTTTGCATAGTATTTGATTGCTTCTTTTGGAGTGGTTTTTTCAAAGAAGGTAAAATCTTGAGGTATTACTCCAATTTTTTTGTGAACTTCATAACCATCTTTCCACGGGTCTAAACCAAGAATTTTAACTTCACCACTATCCCGTTCCCTAAGCCCTTCCATAATTTCTATAGTAGTGGTTTTCCCTGCCCCATTTGGACCCAAAAGTCCAAAAACTTCTCCCTGTTTAACAGTGAAGGAGATGCCGTCAACTGCTTTAAGACTGCCATAGCTTTTCTTAAGATCTCTCACTTCTATGGAAAACATTTTCTTATTCCTCTAACACATACCTATATGATAGTTCCCTTTTTGAAAATTGGAAATTATTTTACCCAAATATACGCTTTTCGACTATAGACTATGGAATGTATTGTCTGACATATTCAAAAATCAATGTTTTATTGCATATTTCCATCTAAAACTCTTTTAGCTGCTGCTTTGTTTATACTGCCAATAATCATTAACGCAAGTTCTTCTGGGGAAATATATCTTGGTCCTTGCTTGTGGAAAACACGAAACTCAGCAGTTTTAACCGTAAAAACGATTCTAAACAGGTAATAATCAAATTTTAAGGCTGTCTTTCTTTGCAAATCACACCTGTAGTAACGTATTACACAAAAGAAATCCAGTAAAACTTGCCCTGTCTTAAACATGATAAGTACACGATTGACCTCCTGATTATCGAGAAAATTAAAACACTCCCCCTCCGCTATGCCAAATTCAAAAATAACTTCGCAATTTGGTATAGTGGGAATGGTGATTTCTTCAAAACAAAATGTCTTTCTGTTCAAATCTTTCAGAGTTTTGACAAGTTTTTGCTGAAGCTGCCTGCTGCTGAGTGATGAAGAACACATTTTTAAAAAATGAACGTTAACGGGAAAATTTTCATATTTGCCCAGCATTTATGATTCCGTTTATGTTTTAGTTTTTATTTTTCTGATTTTTTCTAAACTGTTTAACAATTCTGAGAGGGCAATACTTAATTTCTGCAGTTCTTCTATGTCTTCAGTTTTCTCAATTTTATCCTCAATTACTTGAATCTTTGTTAACAGAGTAGTTTCAAGTTTATCGTAGGCTGTATTTGGATGAGCGTCCGTTTGAATTGATGCCTGTTCAGTGTCTTTTACAATTACTACTTTCTTTTGATCCTGTTCACACCAAAGTGTGCCGTCTTTGAATCTAAATAGTGGAGCAGAACAAGCTGGGCATGAAAGATCCGTTAAAGTTGCACCCTGCCGTAGCAAATCTGCCATACGTTTTATTGGTGTATCCTCTTTTTTTGACTGCAATTAAGAACCTCAAAGTTAAATATAGCTCAAAAGCTTATATAACTTAGTTACTGCGCTGTTCATTATTAAAAAGGGATTCATATGGTACGGAAGAAAAAAGCTGAAGAATATGAAGCTAAAATTCAACAAGCCTTAGGTGTACTTGGCGAAGTTTCAGAAGACAGCACTACTCCACGAAACATTCGACGTGCTGCCAAAGATGCAATGAATGCATTACAAAGTCCCGAATTTACTCCAGCAGTTAGAGCATCAAACGCGGTGTCACTGCTTGACGAAATTCTACAGGATCCAAACATGCCTCCGTATACGCGTGTGAAACTCTGGAGCGTTATGAGCTTCATAGAAGCCATAAAAGACTAAATTTTCCCTATAGCACCTTCTTTATTTTATCCTATATTTTGAAATAGTATTTTAGAGGGGTGGGCTTTAAGGTTCTTTCCTGTGTTGGTTTAATCGTGGTTTGTTGGTTGTTTTTTGCTAACAAATATATGCGACTGATTGCATTTATTTTTGAGTTTCCACGGAGCGGTACTCTTTGAAATATGATGTAATAATTGTTGGCGCAGGCCCCGCAGGCATATTTTCAGCTTTAGAATTAACAGAGAAAGCAAACTTGAAAGTTCTTGTTTTGGATAGGGGTCAAGAAATTGATAATCGTAAATGCCCTTCTAAGAGAGGTTTTGAGTGTGTGCATTGTGAACCATGTGCTATCCTTGCAGGGTGGGGTGGAGCTGGTGCGTATAGTGATGGTAAACTTACTTTGTCGACAGAAGTTGGTGGCTGGTTAAATCAGTATGTTTCAACCAAAGAGTTGGCTGATCTTGTAAAGTATTGTGATGGAATATATCTTAAATTTGGTGCAAGTGAAACTGTTTATGGTGTAGAAAATGAGGAAGTAAACAGGATTGAAAAAGAAGCTGCTCATGCAGGTTTAAAGCTTGTGAAACAAGAAGTTCGCCATATGGGTACTGATAAATGTCTTGAAGTTTTAAAACGCATGTTTAATGCTTTAGAAAGTAAAATAACTTTTAAGTCTAAAACGGATGTTAAAGGGTTAATTATTGAAGATAATATTATTCAAGGTATAGAAACGATAATTGGTGAAAAATATTACTCGACATATGTGATTATTGCTCCTGGAAGAGGCGGAGCTGAATGGTTACAGACTGAAGCTCAAAATCGTGGCTTAAAAACTGTAAATAATCCTGTTGATATTGGAGTGCGTGTTGAAGTTTTAGCTTCAGCCATGGAAAAATTGACCAAAATTCTGTATGAACCTAAGTTAATCTATTATTCAAAACAATTTGATGATCAAGTTCGCACTTTCTGTGTCTCACCTTATGGTGAGGTGACAACAGAATCTTATGATGGCGTTTTAACCGTAAACGGTGGCAGCCAAGCTGAGAGCAAAACCAACAACACCAACTTTGCCCTCCTAGTTAGTACACAATTTACTGAACCCTTCAAAGAACCAATCGCCTATGGTAAATATATCGCTCGCCTATCAAACCTGCTTAGCGGGGGCGTCATGGTGCAACGTTTAGGTGATCTAACTGCTGGCAGACGTAGCACTCCTGAACGCATAGCTCGCAGCGTAGTTCAACCAACGCTCAAAAACGCTACACCCGGTGACTTAAGTTTCGTTTTACCATACCGTCACCTAGTAGGTATTCGTGAAATACTTCAAGCCCTTGATATGATTGCGCCTGGTGTTCACTCAAGAGACACATTGCTCTATGGTGTTGAAGTCAAATTCTACAGTAGCCATTTACAATTAAATACTTCTTTGGAAACCAAAATTCAAAACATGTTTACCATTGGTGATGGTGCAGGCGTAACCCGAGGTTTAATTCAAGCATCTGCCTCAGGTGTTATAGTTGCAAGAGAAATTTTAAAACGTGAGAAACTGTAGGTCTAACGGTATGTCTGTTGTAGCTAAAGAAATTCGTTGTTCCCATTGCAACGCCCCCGTTGAATTCAAATCTGGAGAACTAATTACTACATGCAAATATTGCGGATTTACAACAGTTATTCAAACAGGTCAAGCCTTTAACTTTGATCACTCTTTAATTCTAAACAATTATGACACAGCTCGGATGGAAAACTGTGTTCGAGCTTGGATGGGCAGTGGCTTTATGAAGCCTGGTGATTTAGCCAAAAAATCAAAAATTGTTGAGAACGATCTTGTTTATCTGCCTTTTTGGGTTGTATCAACCTTTGTCGCAACTAAGTATAAGGGTATTTTTGAACGTATTTCTCCACCAGTTATGAAAGATGGACAGATCGAAAAAGAGTATAATTGGCTTGTTTTGGCAAGAAAAGCCACAATTTTCCCTGCGCGTGAATATACTGTGCCTATAGCTGGTAAAATTCCCTATGATTTTAGAAAAATTGAGGGTTTTGCTAAGGTGTTAAATAGTGAAATAAGTAAAGATGAAGCTTTGGACATGGCTAAACAGCAGATTGAAAATCATCACCGTTTTCTGCTCCAACAAGATCTAGACCGCATTATTGAACTCTCTACTACATTGGATCTTAAGCAAATGTTGTATTTACACGCGCCTGCATGGTTCACCAAATACCAATACAAGGGTAACCTATATCAGCTAATCATCGACGGCTCAACTGGTAACGTGTTGAAGGGCGATATACCTCCAATACGATTTTGATTGTTTTAATAAACTTTTTAAGTAGCCTTTTTCCCATATTGGAAACAAACAGGTCGGAACTCAAAAATGAGCGAAAATAAAAATGAAATATATACGCAAGCAAAAAGTCAAATGCGACTTTCTGAACGTATTGTAGCCGCCTTACCTGGCTTTAAAGGCTACAACGAAAAAGAATTACGCCGAGAAACAGACAGACTAATACGTAATCACTTAACTCTAAAATTGTCTCGCACAAAAGATGACATTCGTAGTATTTTCCAAAAAATTACCGACCGACGCTACTTAGACGTTTTATTTGTCATGGATCGATTAACAGCAAAAGTTGATCCTGTAACTGAAAAAATAAACCATGCCTCCTATGGTTACAGTGGCTTCTTTGATCTAATAAAAATTAAAGAAGAAAACCTTGATCGCATGGTAGCCTTTGATAACCAACTAGTCGACTATGTGAGCGCCTTAACCACTGCTGTTGATACCTTTAAATCTCAAATAGTAGCAGGCGACTACAGTGATCTCAAAGATAAAATTCAAATTGTAACTGACAAACTTGAAGCCCTTGAGGCTATATTTGATAAACGTAAAGAAGTAATAATGGGAGTGACACAATAATGCCACATGTAATACAATGGACAAATACTGGTCCAGACGCGATAGTTTGGAGATGCCCTACTGAGGAAATCTCTTGGGGCTCACAATTAGTTGTGCAAGAATTTCAAATGGCAATGTTTTTCCGTGACGGTAAAGCATACGATGTTTTTGGTCCAGGAAGACACACTTTAACCACCCTAAACCTGCCCCTACTCACTGGGTTGCTGACCAGACTTGCTGGTTTTGGAGGAAACAAACCCTTCAAAGCATCTGTCATTTTTATCAGTACCAAGGTATTTGCTGGTAAATGGGGCACAAAAGCACAAACCACTGAATTAGCCCCTCTGCAGACTTATGGACAATTCTGGTTTAAAATCGAAAACGCTACACTATTTGTCAACGAAGTCGTAGGTGGGCAAAGTGCGTACACAACTGATCAAGTTAACAGTTTTCTACGTGGATACTTGAACGAAAAAATCATTGATGAACTTAGCCACTATGACTTACTTACTGTTTTCACACGCCTAGACGAGACAAGTATCATTGTTAAAAACCATCTTATTGACTACTTCAAACGTGTAGGTATAGAATTAACCGATCTAAAATTTGAAGGCATAGATACAACCCCTGAATACCGAGAACGACTCTTCTGGCTTAAAACTGGACAAACTGCTCCAAGTGAAGTGTTGCGCATGGAAACAGTGAAAAGCGCTGCAGAATCCCTTGGAAAAAGTGGTGGTTCTGGTGCATTAGGTGCAGGAATGGTACTCATTCCACAAATCATGAATCAACAAGTACAACAGCAACCTGTAGCGGTAACACCTGTAACAACTCTTGTCATTTGTCCTAAATGCAGTGAAAAAGTGTCTGCAAACAGTAAATTCTGTCCTGCATGCGGAACAAATCTTACACCCCCCTCAGAAGGAACTATATCTTGCTCTAAATGCAACAAATCAATCCCTGCAAACAGTAAATTCTGTCCTGAATGCGGAAACAAAACCACCTAATGGAGAAAAAGATAAGTGTGGGCAAAAACAGTGACTGCCAATATCAAATGTTTTTACACTATTGTTAGCAGTTGCTGTGTGACACTATCCCATCCGTTATATATTTTTATTTTTAAAGGGTCTTGTTATGTGTCATAAACATGTTATTAAGAAAACGTGGGTTTCTTTTATCGAATTTGACGATGTTTTATTTAATAAGTTGAACGATTTAACCTATTTCGGTGAAGGCAACTCGAAAGGACGAAAAATGGCGTTTGATTTTGAGTACTGCCTTAATTGTGATTTAAGAATGCTCAATGGTAAACTGATTTTAACTAAAGGACTTTTTGACGAAGAACTTGAAAAATTGGTAATTGACGCAAAAGATAATTGTCACATAAAATTTAAGGAAGTAACTGTACAACATTCTGATTATGATACACTTGAACAGTTAATAAAAAATGTTTTATCTCTTGACAAATTGAAAAGAACTTTTTTAAAATAAACTGTACAAATCCCGCTAATGAATGTTTAAACCTTCTTCTTTTTAAGGAACGCTTTTTTACCGCTCACGTTATTATCTTTAAAGAGTTTCATTAAACATTTGATATGGAGAGTTGTTAGTCAATGCGTGTGATTGCCGATTTGCATATTCATGGTCGTTATAGTCGAGCAACGAGTAGTCAAATGAACCTGCTTGAAATTGCGCGGTACTCAAAAATCAAAGGTTTAAACCTCGTAGGTACAGGTGACTTTACTCAGCCTGATTGGTTAAAAGAAATAAAACAAACTCTCACACCTGTCGCTGATACTGGTTTGTTAAGAGTTGTCGATAAACCTGATTTTCAAACACGATTTATGCTTACAACTGAAGTTTGTACCATTTTTGATTACAAAAATAGTTCAAAAAAAGTGCATCATGTTATTTTGGCACCAAGCTTTGAAGTGGTTGAGCAACTTAATGAACGATTGGCTCGTTTTGGTGATTTAGCTTCTGATGGGCGACCTCTTTTGAATATGACTGCTCCACAGTTGGTTGAGGAGGTAATGGCGGTTTCAAATTGGAATATGGTTTTTCCTGCTCATGCGTGGACACCTTGGTTTAGTTTATTTGGGGCGTTTAGTGGTTTTGACAGTATAGATGATTGTTATCAAGATATGACTAAGCATATTTTTGCTCTTGAGACGGGGCTTTCTTCTGATCCTGCGATGAATTGGCGCTTAAGCAGTCTTGATCGATTCACTTTATTGTCTAACAGTGATTGTCACAGTTTTTGGCCTTGGCGTATTGGCAGAGAAGCTAACGTGTTTGAACTAACTCAGTTCACTTATAACCAAGTCATTGACACCATAAAAACCCACGACTCCACACGGCTAAAATTTACTATTGAAACTGACCCTGCATATGGTAAATATCACTGGACTGGTCACCGCAACTGCAAAATTTCATACCCGCCTGCCGAGGCAATAAAATTTGCAAATATCTGTCCTGTCTGTCGAAGACGTTTAACTAAAGGTGTTGAACAACGTGTTGAAGAATTAGCTGACAGACCCTCAGACTTCAAACGTGAAGGTGCCCCCACGTTTATGCGTTTATTGCCTTTATCCGAAATTATCTCTGCCTTTGTCGGTGTTGATTCGCCGTCTACTCAAACGGTTTGGAACAAATATTATGCATTGATCGACACGTTTGGGGATGAATACTCTGTACTCATTGATGCGCCCCAAGAGGCGTTAGCCGCTGTTGTAGATGTGTCGCTGGCAGAAACTATTGTTAAGGTTCGTGAGGGCGCGCTTCACGTTACTCCTGGTTATGATGGAGTTTATGGACAATTGGTTTTAGATGCGCCAAGTTTGTCCAATGTTAAAATTAAGTCTGCTGTGAAGCGAGTTCAACAATTGAATATGTCTGATTTTTGGTAAACATGATCAAACAAGCGAGATATATGGTGGCCATTTTTTGTTGTTTGTTTATTTATTGATTGGTTTATTGGGACAAATGTTTTATTTCTGTGGCTAATAGTAGTTGTTTCTCTACAAGGTGATGTTTGTACTTGCAGCAAGTTCTCTTAAAAGTTATTGAAACTGCTACGCAGAAATATGGTGCCTGTTATGCAGAGGTTAGGGCGCAGAAGCTCTATAAAACTATGTTTACTCTCAAGGAGGCACGTGTAGAAGCTGCTAAACAAGGTATAGAACATGGTGTTGCTCTGCGTGTGCTTGTTAATGGTGCTTGGGGGTTTGCTTCTGTTGGCTCTTTTGATGGTGACATTTTGCTATCAGCGGTTTCAAATGCGTGTGTAATGGCTAAAACTGCAAGTTTGCAGCTTAAAAATCCCATTAAACTTGCATCAGCTAACCCTGTAATTGATAATGTTGAGGTTAAATCAAAAAAGAATCCTGCTGACATAGACATGGAAGATAAAATAAACAATCTCTTGCAAATAAATAAAACAATCCAAACTTATGACCCTCGAATTAAAAGTTGTACTGTTGATTATTTAGATTTGACGGGTTCTAATTTTTTTGTTAACAGTGAAGGTACAAATATTCATCAGGACAAAATGTTTGTTTGGTCAAGAGTTACGGCTTCTGCTGAAAGTAGTGGTGTTTTTACTTTTAGTCGCGAAGAAGTAGGTTCCACTTTTGGATATGAAGTTTTTGATGTTCAACCTCCACAGGTGATTGGTGAGATTGTTGCAAAACGGGCTATAGAACAGTTGTCTGCTAAATCTCTTAAAGGTGGTAAAACTCCTGTTGTATTAGGCCCAAATGTGGTAGGGGTGTTTGTTCACGAAGCTTTTGGTCATTTGGCGGAGGCTGATTTAGCTTTGTCGGGCGGTGTTTTGCTTAATGCTATGGGCACAAAAATTGGCTCAGATTTGGTGACTTTTTATGATGATGGTACTGTTCCTGGAGCATTTGGTTCTTTTAAGTATGATGATGAAGGGGTTCCAGCACAGAAAACCTTGTTGATAGAGAATGGTGTGGTGGCGGGGCTTATGCATAATCGTGAAACAGCCTACAAATTTAACTTTCAATCAACAGGTAATGCTAGAGCTGAAGATTTTCGTGTAGAGCCCATTATACGTATGCGTAACACATACATGGCGCCTCGTGATTACGCTTTTGAGGAGCTTTTGGAAGATGTAAAGTTTGGTTATTTTTTTAAGAGTTTTAGAGGTGGTCAGGCAAATATTGATGGGACATTTCAAGTTGGTATACAGGAAGGATATGAAATAGTTAACGGTGAAATCGGTGTTCCAGTGCGAAATGCTTCTATAAGTGGTAATACCCTTGAAACTTTGCTAAACGTGGATGCGGTCGGTAAAGATTTTGCATTAGATTCTGGTAGATGTGGTAAGGGTCAAATTGCTTTTACTGGTGATGGTGGGCCCTCTATTCGATTAAGCGAGGTTGTTGTTGGTGGTAGTGCTTGAAAAAAATGAGGTATTATCTATAGCAGAAAAAACCGTTCAAGTGGCAGTAGCAAAAGGGGCTTCTGAAGCAGAGGCTTATGTTTACGAAGGGTATGCCTCTACTGTTGGTATTGTGCTTGGACAAGTAAACAAGACTGATCAACTTATTGACCGAGGTATTGGTGTTCGAGTGGTTGTCAACAAAGCCGTAGGTTTTGCTTATACAAACATTGTTAACGACCAAAACACGATCAAGGACATAGCTGCTCGAGCGTTAAGTGCCGCTAAAGCCAGTAAATCTGACATTGACTGGAAAGGTTTTACTCAAAAAAAGAATTATCTTTCTAGTTTGGATGGTACATTTGACCGCAAAATTTTCGAAATCAGCTCTGATGAATTGGTTATGTTATCTCATAATATGCTTAACTCTGCTGCTAAGGTCGATAAGACTGTTCTTGCAGCTGAAGGCGGTGTAGGAAAGGCCTACTTTTCTAACGCGATTGTTAACTCTAACGGTGTTTATGGCTTTGATAAGGGCACTTTTATAGAATGTAGTTTGGCAACTTTAGCAAAAAACGGCAATAAAGTAACCCCTGTCTGTTTTGAGTTTAATGCTGCAAGAAACTACAAAATTGACCCCGCGTGGGTTGGAAAAGAAGCTGCTCGCCTCTCTGTATCTGCATTAAAAACAAAATCAATTAAAACCCAAACAACTTCTCTCATCTTGACCCAGTTTGCTCTGCAAGATTTGTTAAGTTACACCTTGATTAATGCGGTGAAGGCTGATAATGTGCAACGAGGGCAGTCTCCGTTTAAAGGTAAAATCGGTGAAAAAGTTGTCTCCGAAAGCCTTACTATTTATGATGACGGTCTATATCCTAATGGAGTGAAAACTGGTCTGTTTGATGATGAAGGCATACCCCACCAAAAAACTCTGATAATTGACAAAGGTGTTCTCCAAAATTTCCTCTACGACAATTACACTGCAAAAAAAGAGGGCAAAGAAAGTACTGGTAACGCTGTACGAGCTGGGTATTTGTCCACTCCTATTATTGACACAACAAACTTTCACATAATACCTGGAGCTGCTTCAACAGATGATATGATCCAACAAGTTGATGACGGTTTACTTGTCTATTATTTACAGGGTGCACACAGTAGCAATCCCGTAAGTGGCGAATTTTCAGTTGTAGCAACACCCGTATGGAAAATCAAAAACGGCGAAATTGTTTTTGCTTCCCGAGATGTTATGCTTGCAGGTAACATCTTTGAAATACTAAAGAACGTCAAAATTGTCGGTAATAATGAACGGCAAGTTGGCAGGTTGATTGCACCTTGGGTTATGGTGGAAAATGTTCGAGTAATCGGCAAATAGTTTGAAAGAATGAACTGTTTACTTTAGGTGATGATATGGTGTGTTGGTATGGTCTTTGTGGACAGTAAAAGGACAAAAATGGGGTAAACTGAGAAATATCTCTCAAGAGAAGGATTAAAACAGAAAAGTTGTGAAATCGGTGTCTGTACGTTTTTTCTAATTTGAAATGATATCTAACAGAAAGAAAGAAGAAAGGGGAGTTTGATTATTTTGTAAGTGTTTTTATTTGCCCATGACTTTTTTTGCGGCAATTTCTATGTCTTCGGATTTTATGGTTTTTCTGCCTGCGTGCATTGCAAAATCTAGTGCTTCTTTGGCAACTTTTATACCTATTTCTTCGAGGGCTTTTGCAAGTTCTCTGGCTGCTGCTTCACTTACGCGGTCTGCTCCTGCTTTTTTACATAATCTGTGCATTGGGGCTACAGCTATTTCTAATTCAGTCATAACGACATCTCTACGCTTCTTTTTCTAATTAAAGCAATATTTAATCTTTATTGTATATTGCTTCTTTAAAGTTCACTTGTAACCGCAGAGTTAATAGGTGATAAGGAAATTTATAAAAATGGTACACAATATTAGGCGCTGACCAAGATGAAGTTAGTAGATGCACATATCCATCTTTCTGATCCCGAATACAGTGGACATTTGGATGAACTGATAGCAGACGCCAAAATGGCTGGAATATCTGCGTTAGTCACGAATTCTGTAGATTTGAAATCATGCCAAAACGACATCAAACTGGCTGAACAGTACCCGGACTTAATTTATCCAGCTCTTGGCATACATCCTTGGAATGTCAATTTTCTAAAGCAAAATGAACTGCAAGAAACAATAGATTTTATTTTGCAACAAAGTCAAACAAGACGACTTATCGCTATTGGTGAAATAGGTTTAGATTATAAATATGAGGCTATTTGGGAACAGCAGGTGTTTGTTTTTGACAAAATGCTTCATCTTGCCGAGCAACTTAGTCTGCCCGTTATCATCCATTCGCGAGGCACAACAGACAAAATTGTAGATATGTTACAATCCTATAATGTGAAACGTGTGTTACTTCACTGGTTTAGTCACCCAATGGAAATATTAAGCAAAGCAATAGACTTGGATTATTTTATTACTGAGGGTCCACCCGTTGTTTACTCTAACGGTATACGTGAGGTTGTAAAACAGACTCCCCTAACTAATTTGTTGCCTGAAACTGATGGTCCAGTAATTTATCGAAAAAAACCATTCAATGGCCAACTAACTAAGCCCTCCTACATTCAAGATGTGCTACAAGCGATTGCCGAAATTAAAAACATGCCTGTTCGTGAAGTTATTGATCAGGTTGCTAAAAACTTTGAAATATTTTTCAACGTTAAACTATCTAACACAGGTTAAAACCATTTTTTCTTTACTTAACCTTTGATGTTAAGGCGTAACTTTAAATTAAGCCTCTATTCTATTGAAACGTTACTTCTACGCTTATAAGTGTCGAAGAACCATAAACCGTTGATAATCGGAGGAATTTCCCTGGGAAAAGTAAAAACTGAACAGATAAAGAGAACTGGCAAAGAACTCATGACACGTTTTCCAAACAAGTTCACAAGCAACTTTGATGAAAATAAAAAACTAGTTAATGTACTAGTTACAGACACAACTATCCGTGTCAGAAATAAAGTTGCAGGCTACATTACAAGAACAATAGCGTTGTCAGAAGCTGGATCAGAAATCGAAGTAGACGTATCAGACGATCTAGACGAAGAATAAGCTTCTATCTATTGTGTGGAAAAGAACACTTATGATGGATCAATATAGGCGAGGCTGGGCATTTAGGTACCTTCGTGAAGCAAAAGCTGAGCTGGAAGCAGCCAAAAAAATGCCCTATATGGCACCAGGTCTTGCTTTGGAAGCTATACGAAAAGCCCGAAATGCAATTTATTATAGTTTGGGCGAACCTGCCTTTATTGAACTTCTTTTAAGAGATGAGCTTGCAAAAAACACTCATATTGACGACTCAATTCTTAGATTTTTAATCGAACTTGAAAGCACCGTAGAAGTACTTTCACATGCCGAAGAAATTAACAGTGACGCAATGATGAAACAAGCTGACACTTTGGTCAATGTAGCAACAGAATTTGTTGAAACTTTAACTCAAGAAAAATATCCCCAATAATTCTTTTTGAAAACATCTCTCTTTTAAATAACAACCTTATTTTCTCTCTTAGCGAAAACAGTGTTGATATTGATGATGACTGTAAATGTAAAATTTGTTGGTGCCCTGCGACATATAGCAGACAAATCTGACATGATAATAGAGTGTCCTGTAGATTTTTCTGTTAAAGAATTGCTACAAAAAATAATTCTATATCTGCCAGAAATAAAAACAAATATTGTCAACCAGCAAACAGGTAATGTTGTGAAAACTAATGTTTTGATTCTCGTTAATGACCGCGAAATAAGTGTTTTAAACGGCATGGATACCTTGCTTAATAGCGGTGATGAGGTAGTGTTTATTCCAGTTGTACATGGAGGGTAACCTTGATTACCTTAACAAACGTTTTTGATCAGTTGACTTCGTATATTGTACAGATAAACGACATTTTGAGCATCCCGTCTCTACAATAGTTGACCTTACACATGAAATTCAATAGATACATTCATGTTACTCTGACTTGTGGCTATGTTCTTCTAAAAAGGTACAATACGTGTTATTCTATAGATCTTGTATTGGTACAAAGAGGCAGATCATTTTAATAACCGCTAAATAGGGATGCTTTATTTGTGCGGGTTCTAAAACATATTTTGCGTGGTTTTTCAGATATTGGTTTAGTTTGCTGGTAAATGTCTTGTTGGTTTATTTTTTTCGAGGGATACTTCTTTTAGCATTTGAATATCACATGTGTTTATATAGCAACTTGATTTTACATTAATAGTGATATCCGTCGTGTTTGAACCAGTGTTCAATATTGCTAAGAGTAATGGCAGCTAACGCCGTCTTTAGAGCCACTTGCAACTCTTCAAAAGACCT
>WQYG01000039.1 GCA_009781395.1 Candidatus Bathycorpusculum sp.
TGGATCTTACGGGTGTGACTAGGCTTGATGGTGATGGGGGTTTGGTTTATGAGGCTTGGAGTGGCGATAGTGATGATGATTATTGGTAGTGTCTAATTAATTCGCGCGAAGCGCTTTGTTCTGCTATTTTTGTTTCACTTCTTGATTTTTTCTCTATGTGCCCTAGTTTCGAAATGCTGTTGTTTCATATGTCAACGGACTCCATAAACATATGTGACTGTGAACATACATTTTTTTGCTCAATTTTTAAGTCTTATTTAGAAGCATTACATTCAATGTATACTGTGAATTTGCCGTGTTAAAGAATGCTTGGACAATTGCCCTTGAAACGTTGAGCTGGATTGAAATGCAACGCTTAAGCGAACACATCGCGTTAGTAAAAACAATTAAACAGTTAAACGAAACCAACCCAAATGCTATCCGTTACGCCTACGGTCTGGTGGTAGAAACCACTCGCTGTAGAAACCTAATCGACAAATTCATAAACACTATTATTGCACCCAAAAAGATTGAGGAATTCAATCTTGGTGTTCAATCATTTCTAAGACTTTACGTTTACCGAACACGTGTCGCTAAAAACTGGGGTAAATACAATCTGCAAGAAGCCCAAAATATAGCTAGTATGGCACGTTCAATTTTAGGTTGGAAAACTCTTTTACCAGTTGAGCCCTATCTTGGTTTCTTGTTAACACAGAATATGCAGTCAATCCTTGATACCTCTACCGATGATGAACGTTTAAGTCTTGAAGCTTTTCAACCGTTTTGGTTTGTGAAATACTGTATTAACCTATTTGGTCGTGAAGAAGCCACTACTCTTCTAAATGCAAGCAATCTCCCACCACCCACATATATTCGTCTTAACACTCTCAAAGGCAGTTTAGAAGAAACCCTTCAAAAACTCGCTACAGAAGGTGTAGTGCTTCAAAAAATTGAACCATTGCAGAATATATACAAGGTTTCTGAGTTTAAACAACCTCTAAATACCCTTGAATGCTTCAAACGGGGGCTGTTTTATGTTCAAGACAAAGCTAGCTGTTTTGCTGCCCAAGCTGCCGCCCCTAAACCTGGTAATACACTCTTCGATATCTGTGCCGCTCCTGGAGCTAAAACCACTTACCTTGCACAGCTAATGCAGAACAAGGGCAGTATAGTTTCTGTAGATTTTTCTAAGCGTCGAATGAAAACTTGGCGTAAAGAAATTAACTACATGGGCGTAACAATTGCTGAAGCTATTACAGCTAACGCATGTTTACCTCTGCCCTTTATCGGTGAGGCTGATATTGTCATTTTAGACCCGCCATGCACCAGCACTGGTGTCTTTGCCAAACAACCCTCAGCAAAATGGCGCCTAAGCCCAAAATCAATAGAAAACATGGCAGAAGTCCAACAACAAATGATAACTAACTGCGCCACAAAAGTTGCCATAGGAGGTTACCTGACTTATTCAACTTGTAGTGTAACAGTTGAAGAAAACGAAATGGTCATAGAACGCTTCCTAAAAGAACATCCTGACTTTCATCTTGTAGAGATCGAACCCACGTTTGGTCTGCCTGGTTTACGTGGACTAACTCAATGCCGACGCCTCTATCCTCATTTACATGAATGCAACGGATTCTTTATAGCTAAACTAAAAAGATCCTGATTCCTTTTTAACTGTCGTTTTCTAAAATTTTTGTCATTTTTTTCTGTAATTGAAGGTTAATCCTGTTGTTTAACGTCTATAGTTGTTGTCAATCAACGATTTTTTGAGGTTATTGTGTACTTCTGTTTTTATAGCGAATCTGTATTGATTTAACGTTCAAGTAGTGACAGAAAATAGTTTATGGTCTTTTGTTAAAGCTACGTTTATACTTAATATGTAGTTGTGTTCAAAAAGAGTTGGAAATGCTTATTATTGGCCTCGTTTATTGCCTGTTACGGAAGGATTAACCTTGAGCGATGAATTATCAAATTTACCTCCGCACATTCAGGAACGATTGTTGCGGTTTCAACAGTTACAGCAGACTTTGCAGTCTATTCTTACACAAAAACAGCAGGTTGAAATGGAGAAAAGCGAGGTAGAACAGACCCTTGTTGAAATGGCAAAAACTGCTGATGATGTAGTAATTTACAAAGCTATTGGATCATTGCTGGTAAAGTCTGATAAAGCTAAAGTTTCTGCTGATTTAACTGAGCGTAAGGATCTTCTTGTAACACGCAGTACTGTAATTGCAAAGCAGGAAGAACGCATACGTAGTCAAGTTAAAGAAACCCAAAGTAAACTTCAAGAAGATATAAACCCCGTTGCGGGTCAACAGTAACTTTTTTTAGGGGCATGATTTTTGGTAGAGCTGGGGTTACCCGAGCTAACTACCGAGCAAATCGAAGCTTTATGTGCGACAGCTGAAAATGCTGCGCGTAAACACATACAGGCTAAGATTAGTTCTAAATTGATTGATTGCCTAGATATTACTGTGGAAGCGCAAGGCACAAAACCTGTTGATTTAAGTGTTGAAATAAATCTCGTTTTATCTGAAGATGCTAAAGGTGTTACTGTCGATGCTTTGGTAAAAGAGGCAGTTGCTCAGGCGCATTTGGCAAGTGAAATTTTTTTGAGAAAACTAGTATGAACGTTAATCAAATTGTAGCTATATTAAAAGAACATCAAGCAACATTTGTGCTACTGCTGTGTCACAAAAGTGCAGATGCGGATGCAGTGTGTGCTGCTTATGCTTTTCAAGGTTTACTTAAACGGTTTTTGCCTGATTTAGTAGTGGAAATTGGCGCGCCGCAAGGTATCAATAAGCCTACTAAGCAGTTGATAGAAAACTTGTCTATATCCGTTAATTTGAAGCCTAACATTGAATCTGCTAGTGTTCTTTTTCTTATTGACATGAACACCGTTGATCAGCTTGATGAAGTTGTTGATCGCCTAAAAGCCTCGAATGCGCCTATGATGATAATTGATCATCATGCGTATAGTTCAGATGTTGTGCAGTTCTGTCGTTTTTGTTTAATAAATGAACAAGCTGCTGCTACATGTGAAATTATCTATGACTTGTATCAACAAGCTGGTGTTTCGCTCTGTCTGAATGAAGCAAAAGCTCTCTTTGCAGGTATAGCTTTTGATACACGACACTTCGCATTAGGTGACTCTGATACTTTTAGAATTGCAGGTGGTCTTGTAAACGCAGGAGTAGATGCACAAGAAATGCTTGTCTCATTCTCTAATCCAATTGATAACTCTGAACGTCTTGCTAAACTTAAAGCTTGTAAAAGAGCAAAAATTGTAAAAATCGGAGAATGGTTAATTGCGTTATCTCATGTTAGTGCATATGAGGCTTCAGCAGCTAAGTCTCTTGTTGATTTAGGTGCTCATATGGCTGCGGTTGCTGGAAAAAAGGCTGGTAAACTTGAAGTTAGTCTTCGTTGTAACCGTGATTTTAGTGAAAAAACGGGGGTACATCTTGGAAAAGACATTTCTATGCCTATGGGTGAACTTCTTGGTGGTGTGGGGGGTGGTCATGCAATGGCTGCAGGTGTTAACGCAAAAGGTACTTTAGATGATGCGTTGGATAAGTGTCTTGAACTTTTGAAGGAAAAAATACCCGTTAATGCGTAGCTACGCTTAAATGAAGCTATGTTGCGCTTATTGTCTAGCAGGCTCATGTAATGACGATAATTAAAATAAGTGACCTTGTGTATACTTATCCTGGCGCGTCTAAACCCTCTATTGATGGTCTTTCTCTTAATATAGAAAAGGGTGAATTTGTGCTCATTACAGGTCCAAGTGGCTGTGGAAAAACTTCTTTATGTCGCACTTTTAATGGGCTTATTCCTCATTTTTATCAAGGCGTCTTGAAGGGGCAAATTATTGTAGCTGGACAAGATGTAACAGATAAACAAACTTTTGAGATGGCAAAACATGTGGGGCTTGTGTTTCAAAATCCTGAAAATCAGCTTTTTGCGTTAAGTGTGGAAAAAGATGTTGCCTTTGGCTTAGAAAATTTGGGTATGCCTAGAGCAGAGATGCGTAAACGTGTTGATTGGGCTCTTAATTTAGCGGGTATTTATGATTTGCGTGAGCGGTCGCCTCATGAAGTTTCAGGGGGTCAGCAACAGCGTGTGGCAATAGCGTCTGTGTTGGCTATGCAGCCGGAAATTATTGTGTTAGATGAACCCACTTCTTTTCTTGATCCTTTAAGTGCTGAGCGTATTTTTGAGGTTATCTATAAGCTTAATCAAGAACAGGGTATTACTGTGGTGTTAGTTGAGCACCGTCTTGATTTAACTGCCAAATATACTAATCATCTTGTTGTTATGGATAAAGGTAAAATATGTTTTGAAGGAAATCCTCGTGATATTCTTTGTAATGAAGAAATAAGTCGTATAGGTGTAGGTATACCTAAAGCAACTCTTCTTTATAAACGATTAAAAGCTGCTGGATTTGACGTTAACATGCAAACGCCGTTGTCTTCTGATGAGCTTGCCGAACAATTGTTGAAGGTGTTAGACGTATGATTACAATCGAGGACATACATTACTCATACGCAAGCAATATTGAAGCGTTAAAAGGTGTTTCCTTAACTATCAACGATGGTGATTTTATTGCAATCATGGGGCAAAATGGTGCTGGAAAAACTACTTTTATTAAACATTTCAATGGATTGCTAAAACCAACTTCCGGTATTGTTCGTGTGAATGGTGTTGAAACCACTAAAACCAGTGTTGCAGCACTTGCAAGAAACATTGGTTTTGTGTTTCAAAATCCTGACAATCAACTCTTTAGCGAAACAGTTGAAGACGAAATTGTTTTTGCCCTAAAAAATTTTGGTTTTGATAAAGAAACAATAGAGCAGCGTGTGGTTTGGGCGTTGGACTTTCTCTCATTGACGCAGTACCGTAAAACTTCTCCCTTTTTACTCAGCGGTGGGGAACGTAAACGTGTTGCATTAGCTTCAGTTTTAGCTTGGGATCCTAACACTCTTGTGCTTGACGAGCCCACTATTGGGCAAGACCACGAACAAAAAGAAAAACTACAGCAGTTCATCATGCAATTGCAGTCTAAAAAGAAAACAGTGGTTATGGTTACTCATGACGTGGAGTTTGTGGCTGAGTGTAACCCCCGTATAATTCTAATGCGAGACGGCAAAATAGTTGCAGACGGTATAGCAAAAGACATCTTGACAAACTCTAAACTACTTGAGGAATCTTCAATTGTACTTCCACAAATAGCTCAAATATTCACTAAATTATGCCCTTTAGGCTTACCTGCCAATGTTATAAACATGGATGAAGCAGAAACCACAATACTATCACACGTTAAAAAAGAAGGAGAGTAACAGATACAAATGAGTGTCTTTGACGGTTTAAAATTTCGAAAAGTCTTCTCTCCAATCCACAACTTGGATCCAAGAATTAAATTCATCTACGTTATAGCCATTTTCATAAGCGCTATTCTATTCCACCAAATACTACCCCTAGCAATACTGTTCCTGATACAACTACCATTTGTGTTTATGGCAAGAGTTCAAAAACAATGGGTTAAATCCCTTCGTGGCGCAGCTTTCTTAGCATCATTCATCTTTATCATAAACATTCTAACAAAATTCTTCTACAACAACTGGACTCTAACAGCATTTGACATCGAATCCGCATTAGGCATGACTATGCGCTTCATAGTACTAGTTGAATCCTTCTCAGTCTTCTTCCTAACAACCTCACCTGACCACCTAGGCTTAGCACTTGAACAATCACGTATACCCTACGAATTTGCATTCGCCTTCACAACAGCTGTACGTTTCGTACCCGTTCTAGCAGAAGAAGCCCAAACCATAATGGACGCACAAAAAGCCCGCGGACTAGAACTAGAAAAAGGCAACCTACTCAAGCGCATCAGAAACTATATACCCATCCTCATTCCACTTATCGTCAGCGCCATTAGACGCAGCCTAGAACTTGCAGAAGCCATGGAATCACGCGCCTGGGGCGCAGCAAAAAAACGCACAAACCTATACCTACTAAAACTACACAAAGGCGACTACATCCTAATAGGCATAACAACCATAGTGCTGATTATAACAATTTACGTGCGCCTCTTTCTCTTTAATTCCATCCCCCTGATAAGCAGCTTCTTTTTCTAACCTATTTTTTAACCTTTAACACTAATTTTTGTAAATGAAGAAAATCAAGAAAATCAAAGAATTAATTTTATCGTTTACGACAATCAAAATAATGTATATGTGTAAATTCGACTATCTGTTTTCAAAATTAAGCTGTGGGCTAAAAAAAGAAAAAAAGGGTTTATTGGTTTTATTGCTTTTTGTCTATTTTTTTGAGAATTAACAATATGCCAATGAGCACGACTGCAATGATTGCAATACCAACACCGATGATGTACCATTCGTATGGTGGTGTTTCAACTGGTGGTGGTACTTCTGGGGCTGCGAATACGGCTGTTTCAGTTTTTGCATATGAACCATAGTAGCTTGCCGAACCGCTAAAGTATGCATAGATGTCCCATTCGCCTGTAGTGTCTGCTGGTGGTATCCATGTTATTGAGTATCTGCCGTTTGCATCACTTACTGCTGTGCCTATGTCTATTACGTTGTTGTCTTGTTGTGCAAAGACTGTTATTTCAACACCTGTTGTGTCCATTGGTCTGCTGAATTGTTTGTAGACGTAGAGCATCCATTCGCTCATGCTTTCGTCAGATACTGCCGGAACACCCTTGGGGAATCTCATTTGTAGCATGTCACTTTGTGTGCCTGGAGAAACGTCCATGACAGTTCCGCTAACTAGTACAGGTGAACCTGCGGTGACTATAGCATTAGACATTGCAACGGTCATCTCACTTGGACCTTTACCAATTGCATATAATCGAGCATCATAGTAGTCTTGTGTTGCAATAATGCTATCACCAATAATTGCACGATTACCCCATTGACTCTGACGGAATGCACCATCAATCTTCCAAACAACCTCTCCTGTCTCTATGTCAAGTGCAAAGAACGGTGCACCTCTTGGCAGGGGTATTGTAGGTGAGTGTGCAAAGTGTCCAAAGTAGGCTTTTCCATCTGATACAAAACATATAATTGTCCACCAGTTTTCGCCGTGATATGATTCATTATATTTGTCTGTGTTTTCGTATGTCCAAAGTTCTTCACCCGTCTTTACGTCATAGCAGTGTACAATGCCGCCAACACTTACTGTGATAAATTTGCCGTCTGAAATAATTCCTTCACGTGCAGCCCATGCATCTGCAAAGATACGCGTTTCTGTTTCCCATAAGAGTCTACCTGTTTCTAAGCTAAAACCATAGTTCTTTCTGGTTTCTCTTGCCCAGAAAACACCTACCAAATCATCTTGACTAAAGGCGTTGGATATCCAACCAGTCTGATAAGTTGCCATGCCAAAGTCAAATGCTTCCCATTCTGCAGGTGCCTTGAACTCTCGTCTATTGAAAAGCATGTATCCCCGATTGTCATCAGTAAGACTGATTCCTGTAAGGAAGAAGCCGTTTGCGTTAGGAGTGGTTGAAAGGATAAGTCGATCTTCTGGAAATGCAGCAACGATACTTCCTGGGCTGCCTGTCAGTCCGGGTATTGTAACATTGATATCATAACCGTTTGCACCGTTGAATGAACGTACATCCCCAGTATTATTTCGTGTATGTACGGTAATACCCCATTCTGCACTTGCTAGGCCAGAGACAGTGCTAGCAACTGTGTATGTAGAGTTCCATTGTGCTAAGCGATAAACACCATCAGTACCTATAGTAACTGAGTATTTTAGTAATTCACCACTTGGACCATAGTAAATCGTTCCACCTGGAACGTTTGTCATGTTATATCGAAGTTCGCCAGTTTTTGGTTCAATAGCATACATGTTGCCTGAAGTGCCAATCCAAAGGTAAGACCATGAGCCACGGCTGTTCTCGCTAATATATGTAAGTATTTGTGCAAATGCGATTCTAGCGTTACCCATGCCTGCAAAATTTCGTTCCCAGAGCACTTTACCTGTGTGTAAGTCAACAGCGACAACCATCTGTGATTGATAAGGTACTGTTGAGCTGCCACTGGTCCAAAATTCTCTGTTGTAATACAGAACACCTGCAACTATAACGGCTCCGTAGAATCTGCCTTCATAAGCATCACCCGCTTGAAAAGGACTAGTGTAAGAGTCGCCACCAGCTAAACCTCCATTAACGTCGCCAATGTCCATAGTCCACAAAATGTGTGCGCTTTCAGGTGCATTATTATATGGTGCGTTTTTAGGATTATTGTAATCCCCTCGTGAATATAGCCAGCTGCCCATGATGGAGTACCATTCACGCAGTTGTGAATCAACTGGTCTAGACCAATATTCAGTAGGAAGAGTATGGCCTGGATGATCAGCCTTCCAATAACCCTCTAATACCTGAAGGGTGACGTTGTCACTTTTACTTGGTTTATAATTTCCCGTTTTTGCATTGTTAACTGTATTGTAAACATAGTATTCTCCGTCGAAAATGCATTGCAACGTATAGTTTCCTGGTTCTGCAAAGGACATTTTTCTGCCAACTGAACCCGTAGACCAAGTCATTCCTGTGACATTTTCAACCTTACCATTAGGGTGAGTGATCTGTAAAGTTACATTCCAGCCATCGCGGACATTGAATAGAAAGTTTAGCAAACCCCAATTAATCAAAACGGGTTGTCCAACACCAGCAGTATGTGGAATTGCATCAACAAAAGGATAAGTTGTGAATTCACGTGGTGTGCTCTGTGCGTTTGCGTTTGGTAGTGCCATCATTGAGGTTGTAAAGGATAGTATCAGCAGTATTGTTAGCATTGAAATTGCATTTTTATTTTTTATAAAATTCATTTTTTATTATTCTCCATACCGTTACATGATATTTTACTGTCTTATAAAGTTGGTTTATTATTTGTATGTTTATTTGTGTGTAATGCGTTGTTATTGTTGTTTTTTAGTGTAAGCAAAAAAAAAACAATATATTTCATTTCAAACTTAAAACGTTTTTTGATCCAGTATGTGGATATTGTTTGAATGTTTACGTTACAGACTTGACATATCCTGTAATTTGCCGAGAGCAACGCTGAATTTTTACCTAACTGTGCTGATGTACTTCTTAAAGGTCACTATTTTCTAAAGAACGTTAACAATAACTACAGATTGTCGCCCTTTTATCGGGTTTCTAAATTGGTTCTCCGCGTGGTTGTACTGAAAAAGTTATATTGTAAAACTTTATTTCTACTGTTATAGGGTTTTTATATGGCTGAGCAAATTCGATTTGGTACTGCAGGTGTGCCTCCGACTTTTAGGTTGCTTAAAGCAAAATTGCATGATGTTCCTGGGTTGTTGCGTGAGGAGGGTCTTGATGCTTTTGAGTATCAGGCTGTAAGGTGGGGTGCTAAACCGCAGATAAAGCAGCAGGATGCTGAAAAACTTGGAGCGGAAGCCAAAAAGCATGATATCCGTCTAAGTATGCATGGTTCCTATTTTATAAATTTGGCAGGTAAAGATGAGGTTATATCTGCTAGTAAAGAGCGTCTTGTTGCTGGGGCCGTAGCGGCTGATTGGATGGGTGCCTACGTTATAGTGTTTCATACAGGTTTTTATGGAAAATTTGAAAAAAGTTATGCGTTTAACAGTTGTCTTCAAGCCTTAAAAGAGGTTAGTCAGACAATCAAAGATTTAGGTTTAAAAGTTAAGCTTGGTCCTGAAACTATGGGCCGAAAATTTCAGGTTGGTAGCATAGATGAAATAATGGTTATCTGTCAAGAAGTTGAGGGCACCCAATTGGTTGTTGACTGGGGGCATTTGCATGCGCGAGATTTGGGGGTTTTTAAAAAAATTGATGACATACGAGCGGTTGCGGAAAAAATTGAGTCAACCCTGGGTTCCCAGTTTCTTCAAAGTATGCATTGTCATTTTTCTAAAATTGAGTTTTCAAGTCAAGGTGAACGTAAACATCACCCTTTAGATGAACCTCGTTATGGTCCGGAGTTTGAGTTATTGGCAAAAGTATTGTTGGATTTCAAAATGCAGCCTACTATAATTTGTGAAACCCCTCTTCTTGACATTGACGCTCTTAAAATGAAAAAAATATTCCGGCAAGTATCGGAAGGCAAAACAAACGTTGACCCTCAACAGAAACTGTTCTTTTAATACTGCATTTATTTTCGATATGTTTTTAATGCAAGTTGGTATTGCTCTGTTTGGATGTAGATTATTGTGGTAAAACTGCAAGGTTTTCAAACATTAACCAACGTTGATGAGGCACTTAAAAAATGGTTAGATGCATGGTCTATAAAGAAGTCTCAACAAATTGTTTTACCTCTTGATGATGTCTCTGATGTTTGTGGTAGGGTTTTAGCTGAAGATGTTGTTGCGTTGGATGATTTGCCTTGTTTTGACCGTTCTGCAATGGATGGATACGCTGTTAGATATCAAGATTCTATAGCTGCTTCCCAGTCTTGTCCTGTTAAACTTGTGGTAATAGATACTGATGCTGAGATAGCTATTGGGCAGGCTAAACAGGTTTGGACAGGTAATCCTTTGCCTAAAGGCGCTAATGCTGTTGTTATGTTGGAAAATACTGTCCGTGAAGGTAACACCTTAACAATTTTTAGTCCCCTTGCTCCTAGTATTAACGTTATACGGCGTGGTGAGGATGTTAAGAAAAGTCAGCTTATAGCTAAGAAAGGCACACGCATAACCCCCTACATTGTTGGGTTAGCTATAGCGCTTGGTTACAGTTCACTAAAAGTTTATCAAAAACCTATAATTGCCATACTTGCAACTGGAAATGAAATCGTTACTGTTGGCACACAAATTGGTGAACATCAAATTTTTGATTCTAACAAATTTGTGCTTTCTGCTATGTGTCAAGAACTTGGTACCCAAACAATCAATTTCGGAATTGTAAAAGATAACATTGAGGCCATAGCTGAAAAAATCCGCCAAGCTCTCCAAGCTGCTGATGCTTTAATTACTACGGGTGGAACAAGTGTTGGCGGTTTAGATCTTGTGCCTGATGCTGTTAACAGAGTTGGTAAGCCTGGGGTTATTGCTCATGGTTTAGCCTTAAGACCTGCTATGCCTACAGGTGTTGCAGTGTTAAATGACAAACCAGTCATGATTTTGTCAGGCAATCCAGTGGCAGCCATCATTGGATTTGAAGTATTTGGAAGACCTGCAATCTGTAAACTTTTAGGTTTAAACAAAACTGAGCAACGTCTACCTCTAAAAGCTGTGTTAACTCGTAAAGTGTCTGGTGTTTTGGGTAGAAAAACCTATGTGCGAGTTCTTGTAAAACTCGAGAAGGGCGAATTGCTTGTTGAACCTGTTAGTGCTAAAGGTCCTAGTGCCATATCTACAATGACTAAAAGCAATGGATATGTGATTATTCCTGAAAACTGTGAAGGCTTAAAGGAAGGCGAAATTGTATTGGTTCAAATGTTTAGCAACATAGTAGCAGACGAAGAGGTTGAAACTTGTGTTTCGTAAACTTGTAACACTTGAAGACGCAAAAAAGATCATTGACGAAAACTTTAAGCCTATAGTAATAGGTGATGAAGATGTTGCGCTTCTTGAGGCTTATAGTCGAGTGCTTAAAGACGACATTGTTTCCTCGATAGATGTTCCCTCATTTGATCGTTCAACGGTTGACGGTTATGCTGTTAAAGCAGAGGACACCTTTGAGGCAGATGAAAATCAGTCAGTGTCACTTAACATTTCTGGTGTAGTTTTTGCTGGTGAGCAGCCGAAGATGGTTTTAGGTAAAGGTGAAGCTGTTGAGATTGCTACAGGAGCCCCTCTGCCTGAAGGTGCCAATGCGGTTGTTATGGTTGAAGATGTTGAAAGACTGGACAATCAACTACAAGTCTACACAGCTGTAACGCCGTATCTAAATGTTATGAAAAAAGGGTCTGATATAAAATGTGGTAAAACAGTTTTACATGCCCGACAAGTGCTGGGTGCTTCAGAAATTGGTGTTCTTGCAGCTTTAGGCTTAACTAAAACTCGTTGTTTTAAGCCTCCAATGGTTGCAGTTATATCTATAGGTGATGAAGTTGTGGCACCTGGAAAACTGTTGTCTGCAGGAAAAATTTTTGACATCAACACTTACAGTTTAAGCACTGCAATTATGGAGTGTGGCGCAAAACCAGTATTTTTTGGTCTAGTTTCCGATGATAAAGCTGCTTTAAGCAAAACTTTGGAAACGGCATTGACTTGTGCGGATGTTGTAATTACCTCTGGCGGAGTTTCCGTTGGATCTCACGATTATACACCTCAAATTGTTGATTCTCTTGGCAAACCAGGTGTTGTCATTTCCGGTATTGCAGTTAAACCGGGAAAACCCACAACAGTGGCTTTTGCACAGGACAAACCCATCTTTTCCCTGCCTGGTAACCCCGCCGCAGCTTTGCTGATATTTTATTTGTTGGTACGCCCTATTATTCAACGACTTTGTTGTCGCGACCCAAGTGAAATGCGAACAATCCGAGCATTTGCTGGTGCAAAACTGTTTTCTGCAAAAGGTAGACGAACTTTTATCATGGTTAAACTTGTATTGGATATTGAAAAATGTCGCTTAGTTGCTGAGCCTGTTGTTGGAACATCTGGTGCAATTACCCTGCTATCTGAGACCGATGGGTTTATTGAGATTATAGAAAATCAACAGTACATAAACAAAGATGAAGAAGTACTTGTTAAACTGTTCAAACCAATCTAACCAACAATCAGCTATCGAAACACAAAATACAGATAACAATTTCTTTTTTATAGCAATAAAATTTTTACCTTCTAACGATGTTATCTCTTGTTGTCGGTGAAGGTTTTGGTTGAACGGCAGAATTTAACAATCTATACAGTTGGACACTCGACACGTTCAATTGAAGAGTTTATTGAAATCCTAAAAGGCTACAACATCACAATGCTTATTGATATACGTGCAGTGCCTCAGAGCCGTCATAACCCTCAATTTAACAAGGAAAAACTGTTAAATACCCTAATAAAATCCTGTGGCATAAAATATCTATCCCTTCCAGATATTGGCGGGCTGCGTCATCCAAAGAAAGATTCAATTAATCTTGCTTTGGAAACTAGTGGGTTTCGTGGATATGCCGATTTTATGCAGACCAAAGAGTTCACCGAAAACCTGTTAAAACTCATTGTTTTAGCTAAAGAAAACTGTTTAGCGGTAATGTGTGCAGAGGCTTTGCCTTGGAGTTGTCACCGAAACCTAATCAGCGATGTATTAGTAGTTAGACGTATTCAAGTTTTGCACATAATTAACAAAGACAGCGTTATAAAACATCAACTCAATGAACTGGCTCATGTGGAGGGCACAAAAGTTTCTTATCCCCTGTTTACCTCTGAGAATCCTCAAAGAACACTTGGTGATTTCGGAACTCTACAGCCTTAACTTAACTAGCTCTAATGTTTTCTGTGACGTTTTTAAAAAATATGTAATAGGTTATAGTAGACAAAAACGGTAACACATGACTTATTAATTGCTTTTTCATTAATTAAGTAGTGTGATATCTTATGACACAAACAACTGGTAATTTAAAAGCGGCTTTTGCCGGAGAATCGCAAGCAAACCGTAAATACCTTGCTTTTGCCAAAAAAGCAGATGAAGAAGGTTTTCCTCAAATCGCTAAACTCTTTCGTGCCGCAGCTGAGTCCGAAACAGTTCATGCACACGCCCATCTGCGTGTACTTAACGGTGTAAAATCTACCGCTGAAAACTTGGCTGAGGCAGTTAACGGTGAAACTTTTGAATTCACAAACATGTATCCACAGTTTATCGAGGAAGCTAAAGCTGAAGGCAATACATCAGCTTTAATCAGTTTTAATAATGCAAACAAAGTTGAACAAGTACATGCTGATCTCTACAAAACAGCAATCGAAAGCATCAACAACAAACAAGACCTGCCAAACGCTGACATACATGTCTGTCCCATATGTGGTGACACATTTACCGGTGAAACACCCGATAAATGCCCCATTTGCGGTGTAGCAAAAGAGAAATTCCTAAAAATAGCTTAACGCTATTCCATATTTTTTGTTGACCTGAACTGTTTTTAAACAAGAAAAAAGGTTAAGATTTAATTTTTCGAGCAAATTGTTGCCCAAATTCAAAACAATTCTTCAAATCTGCTTCATCTGGTACCCATTTAACCTCTAAAGTGGGCTCATAGACTTCAAAACTGGCTTTTTTTGCCATCTCCATTAAACCGCGCACTGCGCCTCCACCCCACCCGTAAGAGCCAAAGAAACCCCAAAGTTTACCTTTAGGTTTAAGTCCCGTAATGTAGGTCATGAAGGAACCCATTGTTGGAAAAACACCGTTATTAAGTGTAGGTGAACCTGCAAGAACTGCTTTGGATTCAAGAATTTCTGTTATAGCCTCCGTGTTGTTTGATGAACGTAGTTTTAGAATTTTTGCCTCTACACCTTGACTACATATACCTGCTGCAATTGTCCGCGCCATCTTGTCGGTACTTTCCCACATGGTATCAAAAACTATAACCACCTTATCCTGAGCTGCAACACCACTGCTCCAGTCTAGATATGCTTGAATTATCTGCATTGGATTCTTACGCCAAATAATTCCATGACTTGGACCAATAATGTCTATGGGTATGCCCATTGCCACAACTTCGTTAATTTTTTTCGTAATCAATGGAGCAAATAACATGAGTATGTTTGCATAATATTTAGCAGCTTCCTCCATCAGAATATGGTTATCTACCTCATCATCAAAACGATGTGAGTTGGCAAAATGTTGACCAAACGCATCGTTAGGCAACAAAATTTTGTCTTCCTCAATATAGGTCATCATACTGTCTGGCCAATGAAGCATTGGGGCTTCAAGAAACTTGAGTGTTTTTTTACCTAGTTTTATTTCGTCACAAGATTTTACAATTTCCACTTTATCAAAATCATGTCCATAATGCTTAATGAGTTCTTCTTTACCGCGTTGGGTGGACAAAATTTTTGCGTTTTTAGCAAGTTTAGCCACAATTGGCAAAGCACTTGAATGATCCATTTCAACATGGTTAACTATAATGTAGTCTAGTTTTTCGGGGTTGATAATTTCTGAAATATTATCTACAAGTTCCCCTACAAAGGGTGATTTAACCGTATCTATAAGTGCTGATTTTTCGTCCTGTACCAGATATGCATTGTAACTGGTCCCTCTACTGGTGATGTACCCGTGAAAGTCACGCATGTTCCAATCCACAACTCCCACCCAGTACACTCCATCTTTTAATATGGTTTTAACCATAAAAACTCGTCTCCACTACTCTAATGTGCATTTCTGCTTTTCAAGTTTTACGGTACACCTTAAAAATTAAAGAAGCAACTTGCATAACTTTTCTCTTTAACATGTTTCTTTAGCATTTCTTTGTTTTTAAGGCTAATTTAAATATTCCAAAACTCTCAAATAAATAACCCTGAAGTGTTGCTATGAAAATTCTCCTAATAAATCCGCCCCAAACGTTCTATCCAGACTCAGAATCACCTGCAGGCAGTTTGCCTTTGGGTCTGATGTATCTTGCAGCAGTTCTTGACAAAGCGGGTTACAAAGTTGAAATTTTAGACGCCTTCATGACAACATCTACTATGCCTCAAAAAAACGGTAACACCCTAACTGTTGGTATGTCTTTTAGCCAAATTGAAACAGAAATACGCCATCGCAGTCCTGACATTGTAGGTATCTCAGGGCCCTTCACCAGTCAAATTAACAACACTTTAAAAGTAAGCGAAATAGCAAAAAAAGTTAATCCCCATATCCTCACTGTTGTAGGCGGCCCACATGTTTCTACTATCCCAAAAGAGTTTTTAGAAGAAGCCAAAACTGTTGACATAGCCGTTATAGGCGAAGGAGAATACACCCTTCTTGAAATCGTAGAACACCTTGAAGGTAAAAAACTGTTAAAAGACATCTTAGGCATTGCCTACCGACACCAAAACAATAATGACATTATAATCAACGACAAACGACCTTTTTTGGAGAACCTTGACGAGTTACCATACCCCGCTTATCATCTTGTTAACATGGACCATTACTTAAACAACAAAAAAATCGGCTACCGAAGCTTCCAAAACCACGCTATATCCATGATTACCAGTCGCGGTTGCCCCTTTAACTGTTGTTTCTGCGCTGTTCATTTACACATGGGCAAAAAATTTCGAGCACATTCCGCACAATATGTCTTAAACCACATCCAACATGTCGTTGATAAATACCCTGTCAAAAACATTTTTTTTGAAGACGATAACCTAACCTTTGACCTTAAACGATTCGAAGCAATATGCGACGGCATAATTGAACACAAAATCAAAATCGGCTGGGAAACCCCAAACGGCGTACGCGCAGACCGCCTAAACATCAACTTACTTAAAAAAATGAAACACTCAGGAGTTATTAGTATCTTTGTAGGCGTAGAGTCAGGCGACCAAAAAATCCTAAATAACGTCATCTGCAAAAGTCTTGATCTTGATCAAGTGGTTGAATTTGCTAAAAATGCTAAACAGCTTGAATTGAAAACAGGCGCGTTTTATATTATTGGTTTTCCAGGCGAGAAAAAAGAAAACATGCAACACACCATAGATTTTGCTTTAATGCTCAAACAAAAATATGATGTGGGTATGCACTTGTTTACTGCAACACCAACCTATGGCACAAAATTATATGACCAATGCAAAAAACACAATTACCTCAAAACCGATCTATCTTGTGACTTATTTGGTTCTTCCGCAAGACAACCCCTAGGACACTCACTAATTCACACCGAAGACTTTACACCCCAAGAAGTCAAAGAAATCGCAAAACAAGCCCTAAAAAAATACAAAAAACTCTCCATAATCAATAACATCAAAAACCCAAAAAAAACACTACAAACAATTTACCGCCAACCACAATTACTTGGCAAATACCTAAAAAACCTACTCTCCTAAGACATCCAAGAGCCGACAGATAACCTTGTTTGACATAACCTTTTTAATCCACACAAAGTAAAGAGTTTGTATGCGTAAGTGTACTGTTTTAGCGTTGATTGCGGTTTTGACGGCATCAATTCTTATGGTACACACCGTTGCACCTGTGTCTGCCCAAGCAGGATATAAGCCATTGGTGCCCCAAGTAATTGTAAAACTTGGGGGCAACGCATACGAGGTATCTGCTTCTACTGAAACCGTTACGGATCCATTTACTGGAGAAAATTATACAATAACCCATCCAGGTTATCGTGTAGCTGATTGGTCCTTTGAGTTTACGGTAAAAAATCAGCCTTTCACGCGATACACAGACGCAGACGGTAAGAAATATTATTTAATGTATGTTGTTGAATTTAAGAATCATCTTGAAGGCCGACAGGGATGGAAAGCGTTTACTAGATTTTTCCAATATGAGACTCAATATACTACCACTACGCACGGCGTAATTTGTAAATATAATCCGTCCCCTATTAAGGATATTAATTCATTGCCAGATGGTACAAAGTTGGATTTTAGAGTCAAAGCAGAAACGGCGTATGGCAAAACTGTATACGATCCAGATTCTATTTCTGCGCCACCGTGGACTGTAGATGTGCCTGTTGCATCAAGTGGTTGGAGCGATGTACCTACAATCACCCTATCTTTTGAGACTACTTCTACGTCTCCGCCTTTCCAAACAGCAACTTTGCCACCTGTAACTTCTAATGGTGATGGTCAACCGCAATTCCCAGGTCAGACACACCCGCCAAATAGTATATTGTCTAATCCGTTCTTCATGTTTGTTGTGAGTGCGCTTTTTGCAGGTGTTGTCATAGCGGTAGTGTTAGTGATTCTTAGGCGTCACCTAAAAACGCCAACTTATACCAACGACTCACTCTATCAAACATCGGAAGTTGAGGGCTTGTATGCGTAGTAAGTGTTGTGCTGTTTTAGTGTTGATTGTCTGTTTGTCGGCGTCAAATTTAGTTATGCTTGTTGTTCCCTCTGTATCTGCACAAGCTGGATTCAAACCCTAACTTCCCGTTTTAAGTAATAGGGATGTTTAGGGTTTCTAGTAGGTCGTTGGTTTTTTGGGTGACTTCGCTTAGGTGCCATACATCATTTATTTTGACTTTAAAAATATATTTCAA
>WQYG01000040.1 GCA_009781395.1 Candidatus Bathycorpusculum sp.
AGATATAATTTATATCTATGTTATATGTTTTGCTGTTGTTGGAAAGTGTTGGAAAAGTCGTGTTTTTTAATTTCCGCTGATTATCTCTGTTTTATAGATATAATTTTTCGGGAGGGCAGGATAATATACGATGGGTGACCACTGCGCCACCAACACCACATCTACCGCAGGCATTACAAAAGTATCACCACCCCTATACACTACACCATTATAGAGCCACCCAGCAAATACGTAACCCACTCTCTCCTCGGGCACATCAGACAAAACGATAACAGCATCACCCACAGGTTTAACAGATACATCAATTACCACACCATCTACACTGTAGTTGACATTATAACGTTGTTTTGGATCCACCCTAACGGTAAATATAGCATTTTTTATTATCGCGCCGTCTACATAAGTTATTGTAATAATACGTGTACCAACATCACCAAGAACTGTTTTTTGAGCAGGATTAACACTAACTAAACCAGTCACATCCACCTTACTACCATCAGAGTATATTGCTCTTACAACCAGACCAGTCAAGTCAAGAATTTCATCGTGGATGTAAACCATTTTTGTCGGCAGTGTATCTATTGTAATTTCTTTTAGTACCACAGGAATAGCATCCCACTTAGCAACAAGCGTCACATCACCCATTATGACAGCACCAAAATCAAAAACCGACTCACCAAGATACCACCCAACAAACGTGTACCCAACTTTCACAGGATCTGCAGGCAATAGGGCTTTAGAACCTTCCCTAACACGCTGACTATTAACTTCACCACCACCATCACTATCAAAAGCCACCGTATAAAACGGTGCAGGCTCTATTTGCGTAAAAACAGTCGGCGGCGATGCATAAGTTCTAAGAACAATAAAGTCAGCATTATTACTCTTACTTACCTCCTCTTGATCACAACCAACCACAAACCGCAATAAACCAAAACCCTCCTCACCTAAATCATAATCCCGTGGGTCGATATCAATCACTGTAAATTTTTTCTGCCCAGCCACTAAATTACCATAATCAATTTCAAAGAGAACATCAGATGAATCACCCAAACAAGCAGACAAAACAACATTTGTCACACCATAATCACCGACATTAACAACATTTGCCACCGCCTTCACTGTATCACCTATACGATAGGTTTCCAACTCAAGAGCTACATCAGCAAAACCCAAAACTATAGTCTTAACATTATCAGCAAAATTAGCATCTGTGAGTAAACGTGGCTCAACACTTATGACAAACTCTGTGTTTGCAGGCATATCTTGAGGGATATTAAGCATAACAGTCTCCAACCAAATGGTCTCGCCTGGTAAAAGACCACCCTTAATAGTAATACGATCTATCACCTCTCCATTAGCTTTTACATCTATACCAGACACAGCAAGGTTACCAGTATTCTCCACCAGCAATGAAATAGGAAGAGATTTACCTTGACGAACCTCAGCATTATTATAGTAAACAGCATCGAGTTTTATGTCAGCGCGAGGTTCAATTTTTAGTACACATAAATTACTCTCTTCAATCAGCGATGTTTCGGTAAATTTCATTTTTGTATTAGTGAACGCGAGATATATGTCGTCTCCGTCAATCAATCCATCAATGTAGCGAGCGAACCATTCTTCACCTATTTCAGCAACCTTAAACCTTGGACTCCAACGCCCAGAAACCACATCATACATATGCCCATAAACATAATTTACACCATCCAAATCTTTAGCAGCATACACAACAACTGTCTTACTACCGCCATCGTTTATGATCTTATAAACATCCATAAGACCCGTAGCCGGTGCATCAAACAAACTACCACAACGCCCATCGTTGGACATATAGAAGATATTTCCATCCGAATACCAACTTATCGCATCTACACCGTTAATGCGTGTAAAATCGGGGTTTGACACAAAAACGTCATCCGTTAAAACAACCGTATTCCCGCTTAGATAGGTCAACAATAGGTTTCGGTCATCCAAGGTTGTGAAATCATGGTCTGTGTCAGTTATGTACGCTACACAGGGTTTATCATTCAAATATCCAGCTTTTAATTGGATAACTGGACCCATCCCAGAAACAAGACAGGTAGGTTCACTCCATACGCCATTTTGAAGTGTGCTGTACATGATGTTGTTAAGGTTGTTTTCACTTGTTCCAAGATAGTCCTTTTCTGTGTTACTTAGCCAAGCGACAAAAACTTCATCACCATTTACTGCAATACTCGGTGCGGTGTCCATGAAATCATTATCTGTGAGGTATGTAACATCCATAAATGTGTCCGTTGTAACGTCAAATTTTGCGACTGCTAGCTCAGATGCAGCAAACATGGCATCTATAGCAGTAAAAGGGTTTAAGGTTGCTAATTCTTCGAATGTATTCTTGCTCTTATGCCATACCACATACAAATTATCACCATCGCTATGTAAGCTTGGGAAAAAGTCAGCCATCCCGTTATTGTCAACCATTACTGGCAGGGGTGTACTCCATGTATCAGAAGTTTTGTCATATATTGAATAAACCAACTTTGTGCGATCCATATCCCCTCGTGCAGGATCATCAATCAAGAACACCATGACACGTTTGCCAGCTATCTCTGCTATTAACGGAGCAGTTTCAACATATACATTTTCCTGTAAAACTACCTGATGCGGAATTCCGCCATACCAAGGTGATGAATGAACTCTGGACGATAACTCAAAATTATCGACATCACTTTGTAAATATTGCATCAAAGCAACACTTGCCACTCTAGAAGTTGTTCCCCATTCCTTAATGGGAACATCACTGTCTCCCCCCAACTTTATATGCGAACTAAAAAATAGAACTTTATAATATAAGCCATAACTATAACTATAAGACAACTTACCATATGCAGGAATTGTGAGGTGTTGCTCATATTTTACTTCACCCTTACCATATCCACCGGCATTAGCGATATATGGAACACCCAAACCCGCTCTTATTTCAATACTTGGAAGAACCAACGTAATATCCAGCCCAAGAGATGAATCTTCAAATCGTCTTTCATTAAGATTATAAGTTATACCGTCAAGTTTAATTTCTACACTTGTTTTCAAGTCAACGCCCACAACAATAAACCAAACGTAGCACTCTTTTGTGGCTTCTATTTCAAACTGTACCATTAAGGCACCAGTTAAATATTGATCATCTCCCCACCAATTGCCTTCTAAATAACCAACAACATAAACTTTAAACTCTACATTATTGAAAGTGTTTTGAGGACGCATCGAATCTTTTAGGCGTTTATCCCATGCACTTCTGCCTGTAAGGGCATCCATAATTTCATCTTTAAAGTTATCAAATCCCTCGCGATTTTTTTTCTTTTGTAACTCTGGATTTTCAGCTAAATCCTCACTAAAAATTTGTACACCTATAGATATCATGACTTTTTCATCATCGAATGCTACATCTGCCTTAATTTTATTTAGATCAATTTTAAAGTCCCACCCTTTTATGAATGGCAGATCAGCACGCATATCATTACCAATAATGAACTCTGGCCCAGTATCAAAATCAACCGAAAAATTATCATCCAACAAATATTCGGGAATTATGAAAATATTTAATCGTATAATTTCGCTCACTGTGCCGTCATTAGCCGTAATTTGGGCATAAATATCTCCGCCCGATACAAAGCCGTCTTGCTCGCCAGAAAGTCCACTGAAGGTAAATATACCGTCTTTATGGGTTGTCAGTGTTTTGATGAGTTTGTCTCCTTGCATCAATTCGCATTTAACTAATCCGCCTTTTGAATAATAAGCGGAAATTTCAATGTTGAATACTTCTTGTGAACCCTTTATATTGGCTGATAAGATTGAAACATCGACTGATTTACCGTTTTGTTCGTCGGGTTTTGTTAGTCGTGTCCAGACTATGTCAGGTATGCCTCGGTCAGGTTTTAAGGTTACAATACGGAAATCTGCACCATAACCGCCCGTATATGGCCACACATAGGTCAAATATCCGTTTTTTGTAACATTAAGCGGAGCACTTTGATCAAGAGACACCCAATCAAAAGAAGCTAAACCCCTTTTATCTGTGGATGCTGTGTACTTTCCTATGGTAACAGCTGTATCAGGCAAAGAATCAACATCAGATATAGAATACGCATCAACAACCTGTACATAGCTTTTACTTGGATCAGAAGCAATAATGCCAATAGGAACATTATCTGGGCCAGACCCTGCCGCTGGCAACCCCTGAAGTTGCGGATAAACATACCCCGGAACCATTACCCACACTAAATTAAAATCCCATTTTATATCCTCATAGGTAGATTGTTCCTGGGCGACATCAAATAATATGTTTCTAGCATCGCGGTTACCACTAAAAGCTGTTGGAATTACAGCAATATTGTTCGCTTTGTTTCCGCCATGTCCAATTGTATAAGATAGGTCACCTTCTATTTTATCTGAAAACACAGCACATGCTTGAATAACGCCATTTGCACTATGACCGTAAATTCCTCCCACATAAGCAGAACCCGAAAAAGACACGCTGGTACCAGTACTATAACAATTACTAATCGTACCACCGAACTCACCACCGCAAATGCCGCCTACATAAGAATAATCATTAGAAGAATAATTAGAATAAGTAGCCGAAATATTGCCCGAATTATAACAATTACTAATCGTACCACTGGATTCACCGCCGCAAATCCCCCCTACATAACAATCTGAAATAGAATACGCGGCATATGAAACAGAAATATTACCCGTATTATAACAATAACTAATCATTGTGCCACTTAATACAACGCCGCAAATCCCCCCTACTGAAGAATCAACAGGTCACGAAAACGAAGAACCACAAGAGACAGAAATATTACCCGTATTATAACAATAACTAATCATTGTGCCATCTGACATATATCCGCAAATCCCACCTACACAAGGACTGGAAGAAGTAGTAGAAGATACAGAAATGTTGCCCGTATTATAACAATAACTAACCGTACTATCTGATGCAACACCACAAATCCCCCCTACATACGAGTAATCAGAATAAGAAGAAATAGACGGATATGATGTAGAAATTTTGCCAGCACTATAACAATTACTAACCGTACTATCTGATGCAACACCACAAATCCCCCCTACACAAGAAGAAATAGAAATACTGATAGTTACCCCTACCAAACCAACATTTTTAACCATCGCGTTTTCAACGTATCCAAACAAACCCGCATATTGATAGTCATCCATAATAGCAAGATTATAGATTACGTAGCCACGTCCGTCGAATGTTCCTCTAAAAGGGGCGGTATCATCTCCAATTGGTATCCATTCTACACCAGATAAACAAATATCGTCAGAGAGGTAATACTTGCCGTTCAGATTATTTTTGATTGCTTCAAGACCTGCACGGTCGCTGATTTCTATGTACCCTTCCGCTTTTATTATAGCGTCAGTAAGAGGATCGATCGGCGCGATAAATCTTCCACCTTTCGGCCCAACATAGTGGGGATAATCAGACGAAATACTGATAGCCCCCTCGGCAGGTTCAAGGACATGTGTAGCTTGTACAACGCAGGTTAAAATTATGTTAACTATCATAATGGTTACTATACTTATTGAAACAAGTTTACGAATTGTACTTTGCATTATTGTCTCTCCCGAAATGAGCAGTATCAATACGTGTTTAGCAATATACAAAAGTTATGGATATTTTATTACAAAATAGTATCCAACACATTATTTTGCTTATGACCTCCACTCTAACAATGAGCTAACACAACATGGAAAAGAAAAAAGAGACTACACTATGGATGTCTTCACTTCTTTAAAGGTCAAATCCAACATACACCATAATTATGCAGGAATTTTATCTGCCATCTAACGCGTCTATGGCAAGAAATATTGTCGATTCACCAACCACACACTACCAAAGCGATGGTTATTCATAAAACTAAATAAAAGCAAAGAATACATTAGCAAAACGGAGCTTTTGAGGGATTTAGGCGGATGGCGATAAGGTAGTAAAAAGAAACAGAAACATACCATAACAAACGCACCGCAAGTTGATGAAAATCTGTTGTTTTTACGGGTAGCAGAAATTATAGAGACCCGTAAAAAACGCACTATTGCTCATGTCAGTCAAGAAACTACTGATGTTTTGGGAAGTCGGACAACACATTAACTCGATTGTGCTTGAAAATAAGCGGGCCACGTATGGTAAAAAGATTTTGACGGAGCTGGCGGCAAAATTAGTAACAAAACATGGCAACAGTTTTTCCGAACGTAATTTGTATCGAATGACCTTGTTTGCGGAACGTTTTCCCGATAACATAATTTTGACGGAGCTGGCGGCAAAATTGAGCTGGTCACACATAACAGAACTACTACCACTAAAAACCGATGAAGCCCGTATGTACTACGCACAAGATGCGGTAGCAAGAAATTATGGCACAAAAGAATTACGTCGCCAAATTTCGCGTAAAGCTTTTGAACGACGAGAAATAGCAAACACTGAATTATCTGAGGCATCGAGTGTTCCATTTAACGTTTTCAAGGATCCGTATTTGCTTGATTTGTTTGGGTTAAAAGAAAATTTTATTGAGGCGGATTTGGAGAAAGCAATACTTGTGGAACTTGAGGCGTTTTTGCTAGAGTTTGGTCATGGATTTACGTTTGTTGAGCGTCAAAAACGCATGATTATTGATGGGGAAGATATTGTTTTGGATCTGCTCTGTTCTACCACAGAATACTGAAAAGACTTGTTGCGGTGGAGTTAAAGCTTGACGCGTTTAAGGCAGCTCACGCGGGACAAATGCTACTGTATTTGAAATGGTTAGACCGATATGAGCGCAAAGAGGGTGAAGAAACCCCTATAGGCATCATTCTCTGTGCGACTGCGAGTCGAGAAAAAGTCGAACTTTTGGAAATGGATAAAGCTGGTATAGCGGTTGCAGAATACTGGACTCATCTGCCGCCAAAAGCAGAGTTTGAAACAAAAATCAAAACAATACTAATAGAAGCAAAAGAACGGCTAGAACGCCGAAGAGCATTTCCACAAAAAGACACACCAAAACACATAGAATACTTTTACGAATCAAAAGACGATAACACAGAAGACCAATAAAACCTATCATCAAACGCAAGTAATTTCTAATACTAAAAGAGAAAGGGGTTGAACGAAAAAATCTGCTAATGACGATGTCGCCATACGGGGTTTAGTGCGAATCCAACATACAGTACAAACAGACGGGAGCGCGTCCGGCACCAAACACAACCATGACAAGAAATAGTGCTCAATTCACCAGCCACAGACTCCCAAGCGTGCCGAGTATGGCAAAACATTTTGACGACACTGCCGGCAAAATTGATGACAAGATATGGGAAAAATTTGGTTGAAAAAATTAGCAACCATTTGGAAAACAGAGAGACAAAATACACCAACAAAACCACTAAGTAATGTCGATAAAATAAAATACTACTTGAAATCTATCCTGAATTCCCTTAAGAATTAGCGTAGACGCCAAAATATTCTTGTTGATTCTAAAGTTTTATTGGATTGAATATTTGCGTCATAATATTTTTATGATTTTAGTTTTTTATTGATTTAATTTTCTGTCTACGCTAATTTTAGCGTAGACGTGAAATAAGTTAAAAAAATTATGATATAAAAAGTTTTTACGAGACTAAATTAAAGTCTACATCAACTTAACAAAGAAAACACGACTAACATCAATATTAATGCTACGCTAATTTAACGCGGAATTCAGGATCTATCTTTTCTTGTGTTAAAATCCTGTTTATCAACAGAACTCGTAGCACTGTTGCGAGTTTTAGGAGCGGTGCACCGATATGCCTAGCGAATTAGCGCAAAAATGGAATAAAGAATTTACCGAGTTACTTGAAATTTACGAAAAAGCAAAAGCAAAAGCTGACTACGCAGTTAACCACGTTGTTGTTGATATGTATTGGGAAATTGGCAAATACCTAAGTGAAAAAGTTAAAACCGCTGGCTGGGGAAAATCTGTTGTCGAAGATTTTTCACTATTTATGCAAAAACATCACGCAGGCGTAAACGGATTTTCCGCACAAAACATTTGGCGCATGAAAAGACTCTATGAAACTTATTGTCACAATCAAAAACTATCAGCACTGCTGAGAGAAATTACCTGGACAAACAACCTCACAATCATGGTGAAAGCTAAAACTGATGAAGAACGCGAATTTTATCTAAACTTTGCAAGACAAAACAAATATTCATCTCGAGAATTAGACCGACAAATTAACGCTTTGGTTTTTGAGCGTGATACGATAAAAGATCTTGTAAATAAACCGTTTATTGGTCGTGCTGGCGGATTAAAAGCTCTGCGAGATAATTATTCCTTGGAATTTATTGATTTGCCAAAAAAATACAAAGAACACGATTTACAAAAAGCCATAGTTTTTGGGAGAGGCAAGTTGTTATAAGAATAAGGGTTTTTTGCCCAACAAAAAATCCTCCAAACCACAATTCACACTACCAACAATGAGAGATAACGCATTTGGGTAATGCTGTTTAAAAATAAGACTGCCCCCAACGCCTTTCACCCTACCACTTTTCACCTCAATAGCTGTGAGCTGATTGCCCTTTTTTATAACGAAATCAACCTCATTATTGCGCTCTCTCCACCAGTAAACCTCAAAACCTTCTTCTTGTCCTCTTGCAAGCAGATAAGCGCCTACCGCGCTTTCAACAAGACGGCCCCTATCGGTTGCATTATCAAGTAAACGTCGCCTATTAGTTCCATCTGTATAGGTCATAAGTGAAGTATCATACACCATAAATTTTGGAGAACTTTTACGGGTACGAATTTTGCTACCCGAATAGTTCTGCAAACCCGTAAGCACATTTACCCTGCTGAGAAGATCAAGATAATGTGCCAAAGTCACAGTGTTCCCTGCATCTTGAAGTTGCCCAAGTATTTTTGTAAAAGACAATTCCTGCGCACTGTAAATTGAACCAAGCATAAAAAGTGACCTAAGCAACGCAGGTTTACGAACCTCCTCCATCATAACAATATCCTGAGAAATAGTTGGCTCCACAATAGATGCCCCCATATATCGGGCCCAACGTTCTTCAGCTTTTATGAGCGCAGCGGCACCGGGATAACCTCCAAAAAATAAAAAATCCTCAAGACTATACCCAAAAGCCTCTCTACATTCTAAATAATTCCAGTGAGGCGAGTAAAGTATTTCAAACCTTCCCATAAGAGATTCACAAAGACCTTTTTGCAAAAGCAGAGAAGAGGAACCTGTGAGAACCACTTTTAGAGATGTAAATAATCTATTGTCTTCATCCCAAAGAAGTTTTACTATAGATGACCATTTACTGATTTTTTGTATCTCATCAATTACAAGAACAGTTTCCCCCGTTTTTGCAAGGGTACGGGCTTGTTCCCACTCATTGCAAAGCCATTCCGTTGAAACAAGAGCTGGATCATCCGCACTGACAAAATGTGTTGGCTTATTTATTTCTTTAAGAGCTTGTAGTACGGCGGTTGTTTTACCTGTTTGTCTTGGTCCAACCACGATTTGAATAAACCGACGAGGCTCATTTAATCTATCCACGAGTTGCGTAACTAGTTTTCTTTTGAACATAAAATTTCCCAACTGACTGACAAATGTATTTCAGCATACACAACAGTTTACTCAATACATTTTACTATTTACTCATTATAAAGGTTTTCACATACATACTTAAAAAAGAAAAAAGGCTAAGCAAAAAAACTGCTAATAACGACACCACCATACGAGGATTAGTGCAAATCCAACATACAACACAAACAAACGAGAAATATATCCAGCACCTAACACAACCATGACAAAAAATATCACCCAACCAACCGTGTAAAATATTTGTTTTTACACAGTCTGATTTAGGAAAATTTTAATACTCTAAAGCGTAGTTGGATACTGGTGCTTTATAGATGGTTGAAGCCGTTTTCACCAAGGAAGATAAAATAAACCTCAAAACAGTAGTTGAAGAATTACCAAAACTTCGTTCAGAGTTAGAGTCGTTAAAGGAGACCTTGGAAATTTTAAGTGATAAAGAGTTAATACAAGACATCGAACAAGGTAAAAAAGACATCGAACAAGGTCGTGTCTATACCCACAAACAAATGTTAGAAGAATTGGGTATCGATGAAGAAGAAATTTGAACTCATCTATTCCACACAATTTCATAAGCAGTTCAACTGTTTAGATAAGCCTGTGAGAATTAGGGTTTTAAGAGAACTGGGAATTTTAGAAAACAATCCCTTAGCAGGTAAAGCGTTAACTGGCGATTTGCAAGGCCTTAGATCTTTACGTGTGGGCAACTATAGAGTTATCTACCAAATAACAGAGTACAACATCACCATCATAACAATTAAACACCGCAAAAAAGCCTACGATCCCTAAACAATTTTCATCTGTTAACCCAACTATTCTACTACGGTCAACACCAATAAAGCGTTAATTATGATTTTAAATACTAAAAGAGAACTGGGTGAGCGAAAAAATTTGTTGATGACGATAGCGCCATAGGGAATCAGAGTTCGTCAATAAATAAAGTGTACACTTTTTTTTAGAAATCTCATGGAGTAACAACATGCTTACGTTGAGGTAATGTCAACTTTAATTTCCGACACCCCCTTAGTGTGAATCCCACCCGCTACATGCCTTATAAAAAACATAGTTGGTTTAGTCAAATGCAGACTGCGCAAAAGTCTAAAAAAGACATGTCAAATACTGTGTGTGGTGCATGTTTGTTTTTGTATGTTATGTGTTGTAGTTGTGGCGGATTTTATCTGGGTTTTTGTGCAGTCTGAAATGAACTTAGGATACATTGTTAAGAGTTAAGGGAGTTGATGCGTACAATTTATTAGTTAATTAGCGCTTTGTTTTGGGTGGTGTTCAGTTTTGGGCGTGAACTTTAAGGATTTAATACCGCGGGCTTCTATTAGGCTTGAGGATTTGAGTGGTAAGGTAATTGCGGTGGATGCGTATAATGCTATTTACCAGTTTTTGAGTAGTATTCGGCAGCCGGATGGTACTCCTCTTAAGGATAGTGGGGGTAAGATTACTAGTCATTTGAGTGGTTTGTTTTATCGTACGGGTAATCTTGTTGAGAGGGGGTTAAGGCCGGTTTATGTTTTTGATGGGGAGTCTCCTGCGCTTAAGGCAACTGAGATTGAGCGTCGTAAGCAGGTTAAGGTGCAGGCTGTGGCGGAGTATGAGAAGGCTGCTGCTGAGGGGGATGTGGTTAAGATGCGAAAGTATGCTCAGGCGGCTACGACTATGAAGGATTACATGTTAGAGGATAGTATGAGGTTGTTGGAGTTGATGGGGTTGCCGTGGGTTCAGGCGTCTGGGGAGGGGGAGGCTCAGGCGGCGTATATGACTAGGTGTGGGGATGCTGATTTTTGTGTGAGTCAGGATTATGATAGTTTGCTTTTTGGTGCGCCTAAATTGTTGCGTAATGTTACTATTTCGGGTAAGCGTAAGGTGCCGGGTAAGAATGTGTATGTTGAGGTTACACCTGAGGTGACAGAGTTGTCTAAGACTCTGAGTTTTTGTAAACTAAGTTATGAGCAACTAGTTGATGTGGGAATTTTGATTGGGACGGATTTTAATCCGGATGGTATTAAGGGGTTGGGACCAAAGACGGCGCTTAAATTGATTAGGGAGCATGGTTCTTTGGAGTCGGCGTTGCCGTATATCAAAAACGTCACGTTTCCGGTTGAGCCTGCTACTATTAGAGAGATTTTTCTGCATCCCAAAGTTTCAGACAACTATAAACTTGAATGGAAAAATCCTAATCATCAGGGGGTTATTGATTTTCTTTGTGAAGAAAAAGGCTTCTCAGAAGAACGCATCCAAAAAGCCCTTGAACGCATAGAAACAGGAAGCAAAAAACAAAAAGGCAAAACCTCACTAGAACAATGGTTCAACTAACCACCAACCACTAACTACGAACACTCTTTCTTCGTCTACAGGTCATAAGCTAGTTTGGCAAACACAGTTTATTGTAGGTTGGCTGGTTGATTGTTTGGGTGTTTTAGTGTGGAGTTTTAAAAAGTTGGGGGTTTTTTATCTTACTGTGACGGATTTTGCTAGGTTGCGGGGTGTGTCGGGGTTGTGGTTGAATTCTAGGGCCATGTGGTATGCTAAGAGTTGTAGGGGTATTACGAAGGGTATGGGGGATAGGATGCTTGGAATGTTTTTTGGGACTTCTAGGTAGTCGTCTGCTAGGTTTTTGATTTCGTGGTCATCTTCTTCTGTTATGGCGATGATTTTTGCGCCTCTGGCTTTCATTTCCATGATGTTGCTGATTACAGTTTTGTGTGTGTCGTCTTTTTGGCAGACAAATATTACGGGCAGGTCTTGCTCTATTAGACTTATGGGACCGTGTTTGCTTTCACCTGCGGGAAATACAACGGAGGGGATGTAGGCAACTTCTAAGAGTTTTAGCCGGCCTTCAAAAGCGGTGGCGGTGCTTATGCCTTTGCCTAGGAAGAAGAGGAGTTTAGAGTTGGCGTATTTGTGAGCTATTTGTTTGGCTTTTTCTTGTTGAGTTTTAACAATTGTGTCTACTATGTCAGGTAGTTTTTCGAGTTGGGCGTCTAGGATATCAATTTCGGATTGGGAGACTTTACCTCGTTTTTTGGCTAGGCGTAGGGCTAGTTGGGCAAGTACGGAGAGTTGGGAGGTGAAGGTTTTGGTTGCTGCTACGCTGATTTCGGGTCCGGCTTGTGTGCCTATGTAGACGCGTGAGATGCGGGTTAGTGTTGAGCCTATGGTGTTGGTTAGGCTTAGTATGGTTGCGGCTCGTTGTTGGGCAGTTGCTACGGCGGCTATGGTGTCGGCTGTTTCACCTGATTGGCTGACGGCTAAAATGGTGCTGTCAATGTTTACGGATTTGCCGTATTGTTCGATGAATTCTGAGGCATATACGGGGTAGGTGGGTAGGAATGCTAGTTTTGAGAACATGTATGAGGCTGCTAGGCAGGCGTGGTAGCTTGTTCCGCAGGCTACTAGAAATATTTCTGTTGCGCGGTCAAGAAAAGTGGACATTAGGTCTAGGTAGTGTTCTTGGAGGCGGAAGGTGTTGCGTAGGGTTTCGGGTTGTTCGTGGATTTCTTTTATCATAAAATGGGGGTATCCGTCTTTGACGGCCATGTCAGAGGTCCAGTCAACGGTTTCGGGGAGGCGTTCTATGGTTTGGTTGGTTTGAATGTTTTTTATTTTATATCCATCAGCTGTTAGGATGACTAGTTCGCCGTTGTCTATGTGTAGGGCTCTAGTTGTTAGGGGTAGAAAGGCGGGGATGTCGGAGGCAAAATAAATGCCGTTGTCGCCTATGCCTAAGACTAGGGGGCTTTCGTTTCTTGCACAAACAATTTTGTTTGGTTCTTGAGAAAAAATTGTTGCTATAGCGTAAGAGCCTTCTAGGCGTTTTAGGGTTTCTTGAACAACCTCTTCGAAGGGGAGGTCGGGTTTGTTTTTTAGGGTTTCTTCAATTAAGTGGGGGATGACTTCAGTGTCAGTTTTTGAAGTAAAGGTGTGACCTAGATTTTGAAGTTCTATTTTTAAGTCGTTAAAATTTTCTATAATGCCGTTGTGTACAACGGTTATTTTTCCGGTACAATCGGAGTGAGGGTGAGAGTTTACTTGTAGGGGGGCACCGTGTGTGGCCCAACGGGTATGTCCAATTCCAATGTTTCCGGGTAAATCGTTTAGGTTTATGTTTTTATGGACTTCGTCAATTTTTCCTTGACCTTTTTTTAGAAAAATAGTGCCATTAGAGATTGTGGCTATACCAACAGAGTCATAACCACGGTATTCTAAGCGTTTTAATGCCGAATGAATTAGAGGAGCAGCATTTTCGTTTTTTAGAAAGCAACCAAATATTCCGCACATTTTTGCATCCTTCAAACTAGTTTTACTTATGATAGTTGGAGGAGGATTATTTATTAATTTTTAAGATTAAAACAACACCACTAAAAAAAACATTATAACAGTAAACGGGTTTAACACCCAAAACAACAGCAACAAACAACACAACAACAAAAACCATAAACAAATTTTTTATAACACCAACCACAAACTACCACGACACAGAATGGAAAAAAAACACCCCCACCATCTCCTACTCCTCCAACACAACAATAACAACAATAGTGATAGCAAACAGGAAATAAAAGAAATTAAAATCCTGCAAAACCCCCAAAACCTAAAAATGATGCTAGACAACCTAAGCTGGAAAATCCTAACAACCCTCTCAGAAAAAGAAAAATACCCCCTAGAAATCGCAAGACAACTAAACATACACGAACAAAAAGTCTACTACCACATACGAAAACTAGAAAAAGCAGGCGCAATCACCATACAACGCAAAGAAAACAAAAAAGGCGCCACAGCCAAATACTACAAAACCACCTCCCCCGCCTTTGGCATAGAACTCCCAACAAACCCCAACAACAAACCACCCCCCCTACTACTAACCCAAAACACCCACACCCCAAACACCCCCCAAACATTACAAAAATTCTTCCAAGAATTCCTAAACAACAACACCCTCAACGGAAAAATCATAGTCGGCAGCCCACAACCCCACGGCCCATTCAAAACAAGCGCCCGAGACGGACACTACGCAGCACACCTAGCCCTCTTCATGGGACAATTCGCCAAAATACCCAACGAATTCGCCGTAAAACTCGACGTAGACGTAAAAGCTGAAAAAGAAGAAAAAAACAGCCTAATACTAGTAGGCGGACCAGGCACAAACCTATTAACCCAAGAAATAAACGAGCACTTACCCATCAAATTCATAATGCAACCCTCAGAACAAGGCTTCCTATTTGGCGGCCTAACCTCCGAAAAAACCGGAAAAAACTATACCTCCGACAGCGCAGGCCTAATAGCCAAAATCACAAACCCCTGGAACAAAAACAAACACATAATCGTCATAGCAGGAAACAAAGCAGTCGGCACCAAAGCCTGCGTACTAGCCCTAACAAACTTTTGGGAAAAAACCCTCCAACACCTATTAACAGACAATAAAGACGAGGAAGATAAAGAAGACACATTTGCCACAGTCATTCAAGGATTTGACTTAGACGGAGACGGCAAAGTAGACGCCATAGAGGTTTACGAATAAATGACAACCCAAATAAAAGAACAAATCTTAGCATACGGACACAAAAACATCACAGCCCTACACCCAACCACATTAATGATCACTAAAGATAAAGAACTAACAAAACAAGGAGACTGCATCATAGCCATAAACGCTGACAAAGCAGGCCCAGACCTAAGCCCAGAATTTAAACAAAAACTACAAAACCCCAACACCAAAATAAACATAACAATCGAAACCAACAAACTAACAGAACACATAACCGCACACGGCTCAACAGAACTACTAAACCTAAACAACCCAAAAGACCTAGTTATCCGAAAAAGCAACTTTACATCAGAACGCACCTTAGCAATAAAAGCAAACAAAGCAGCAAAAGACCTACCCCGAGAACTCATAAAAACCCTAGAAAACCCAAACCAACAAATCAAAATAACACTCACACTAACCTAACAAACACCCTTCTACTTCAACAATAACAGAACAAAAAAATGCTGATGACAAAACAAAAAAGCAGAGACTTGTTTTAGCAGGCGATATTTCAGGAGCAAAGTTTGATACAGGTTGATGCAAAAATTCATTTTTTGACATAGTATTCCCCCCAATCATACCTATGCGAGAAGGATTGTCAGATATTAGCCATATTTCTATAGTTGCAACCGACCATACTTGTGGTTATCATGTCAAGTTGCACGGGTTTGGAACGAAGTTTCAAAATCGGGTGCTTAAGGACTGCATAAACGGCAACTTATTACAAAGGACGAACTGGAAAGGGCTGTAAAAGGCATAAAAGGCTAACAATCATTTCTAAACAACACTTAAATGTTGGACTTTTGGGCTACATGTGTTAGAATAAGTACAATTCACAAAAAGTATGTGGAGGAGCCAATATGGAAACAACACCTAACCAAAATGAAGTTTACCGAAATATCAGGGAAATTATCTTAACTACTCGGCAGGGCATTAAAAGAGCGGTTGATTTTGCTATGGTGCAAACGTATTGGCAAATAGGCAAACACATCATGGATGCTCAAGGTGGCGATGGCAGGGCAGATTACGGTGCTCAGCTCTTGAATTTTTTGGCAGAAAAATTAACCGAGGAATTCGGCGTTTCTTTTGATGCGCGAAATTTGCGGCATATACGCCAATTTTACAATGCCTTTCCAATTTGGAACACACTGTGTACCGAATTGAGTTGGTCACACTACAGACGAATTATGAGAATTCCTAATGTTAATGAAAGAGAGTTTTACATAAAAGAATGTGCTGAATGTAATTGGAGCGTTCGACAACTCGAAAGACAAATCAACTCGCTATATCACAAAAAATTACTTGCTTCAACTAACAAAGACAGTGTTCGTAACGAAATACAGAAATTAGAGCCAAAAGAAATGAAGGATTACATCTTAAAAGACCCGTATCTTTTGGAGTTTTTGGAGCTAAAGGAAAACAAAGAGTATCATGAAAAACATATAGAGCAAGCCTTGATTGATAATTTGCAAGAGTTTTTGCTTGAGCTTGGTAAAGGTTTTTCTTTTGTTGGGCGGCAAAAGCGTATAACGCTTGATGGCGATCATTTTTACATAGATTTGGTTTTTTACAATTTTATTAGAGTGTTTGGTGATGAAAATATGGTTCTGCCATATCTGTAATGGAGGAGAAGAGGCGTATGAGTTTGATTAAAAAATTTTGGACTATATTGGCTATAACTGTAATAGTGACTGCTTGTTTGTTCACACAAATACCCAATAATGCTCAAGCTGGACAAGAAGTTGTTGAAGCAAAAGTACGCAGCGCTCTACGAGACATAGCAGGCATAGATGTAAACAAATACAACATAACCGTAATTAGTTATAGATCCACACCTATTCCAGGTGATGAAGCGAGTTATCGAGGGGAGGAAGACATACAGTTAAGATTGGAATCAAGGGACAACAGACTTTCCGTTATCGCACAATACCTAAACAACCGCATCGTCTCTATGAATTTACGCATACTTGAGGGGTCTCCATCAACCATTCATTATACCAATAAACTATCGTCTGATCCAGTTGTTGCAACTCGAGAATTTCTTTATAGGTTGAAAACATTTACGGGTAACCCAAGTATTGTAGAGATGCAACAAATTTTTGAGACAGTTGACAATCTTGAGATGGCAAATAAAACTGTTGGAAATATAGAATGCAGAGTTACAATTCCTGTAAATCCAGTTAATCGTGATGTACGAAGTAGTACTGTGAAGGTCGCGTTTATTTATGCATGGAATGGTATTGGGACACAAAGAAATCTTGGTATTCGTTTTGAGGATGGTCTATTTAGCGGGTTTGGTGATTCGTGGGATATGTATTTGGTGGCTGATGTGGATGTGACGATTTCAAGAGAGCAAGCCATTAATGTTGCTCGGGAGCAGGCTATAGCAACTTGATTTTACATTGATAGTTTATATATCTTGGTTGTGTAGGTCTCTTCAGGCAGTTGTTTGATGTGAGGGCAACAGACGATAAAACAAGAGAAAACATTATCTTAGCAATGCA
>WQYG01000041.1 GCA_009781395.1 Candidatus Bathycorpusculum sp.
CATTTTACAGACACTATTTTTGCTATTTTTCTGCTGTATTATCAAAAACAAAGTTTAACTCTTCTAAAACATATAATTCACTTTAACACAACTCTCCCCCCTCTCATATGGTCTTTTGAACAGTTTATTTAAAAAGCAAAACGGGTATCAAACTTTTTGAGGAATAACTTTGGAACATAACCTTGAACGTTGTCAAAATCCTTGGGAAAATACGTGTCATCAAGAACAAATTAAACTATACATCCAATTCAAAGGCGTTGTTATCCCCATTTGTGAACAATGCTGGAGCAAAATAGCCGACCAAGATGCTGAATGGTGACTAACATGGAATCTTTTAATTTAAACAGTGCAAAATCGTACATAGGTAAAACTGTTAATTTACATCTAAAAGATGGAGCCGTAATCGTAAACGTCCAATTAAAAAACATTAAAAACGCCGAACTAGGCAAAACAAAATTACTTGAATACATACCCTTTGGAAACATTAGCAGAAAAGAAATCCCTCTAAGAAACATTGCATACGCCAAAATGCTCAACCAAAACATCATACTTGCCCAAAGCTAAATCCCTCCTTAAAACAAAAACTAAAATAACCTTTTATAAGAAATCAAACTTATGCTTTGTTCTAACTGTGGAATATGTTGCACCGAAACAGAAATGCTACTAACTAAAGAGGACATTAAACGTATAGAGCAAAAAGGGTTTCACAAAAAATATTTTCTAAAAATTGATAAAAAAGAAGGATATGCTCAGCTCAAAAACCGTAATGGATACTGCGTCTTTTACAATTTAGAAAAACATCAATGCAGTATTTACCCAGATAAACCCTCAGGCTGCAGTGTTTATCCTGTAATATTAGACGAAGCCGTGGGCATAATAATTGATGACCTCTGCCCACAAAAAGCTACTATACCTGCTGATGAGCAAAAAGAAAAAGGCAAAACAGTAATTCAACTTCTTAAAGTCATAGATGCTGAAGCCAAAACTAGATGCTAACAGCTATGTTCCAATTTTTACAGGTTATATTTTTATGTAAACCCGTAAAAATTAAAGTGTGTTGATGTGGCTAAAATTTGTTTGCTAAAAAAGAAGTTAAAACATGACATCCTGTTGTTTTAATAGCTAGACTTTGCTGTTTTAGACCTTTAATGGATGTTGTTAATAGGAATGTTTATCTTTTTTATTTTTACTTGTTTTAAGAGGTCATATATTTAGAGGTTATGTATAATGAGCCTTTCCAATAATACTGTTAAACCGTTGTATAGTCTAGTTATCCTAATTTTTGTTTCAGGCTTGCTTATCGGTGGGCTTGCAAATTTTTTTGTAACTTTAAACGATGATACCAGTGCTGAATTGCATACTCAAATTGCGGGGTTGCAAGCTCAAGTTTCCGAGTTAGAGGGTATGCAAAACGCCACTTATACAAACATTACTATATACCAAGATAATCTTGCTCTTGCAGAAATTTATGCAAACATTAAGGACTCTGTAGTTTTAATTCAGGGAACAACCAAAGGCGGATCAGTACAAGGCTCTGGCTTTGTTTACTCCCATAAAGGACAATCCGTTATCATAACTAATTATCATGTAGTACATGAAACAACTACCTTAAGTGTCACTTTCCAAAACGGCAACGGATACGCTGCCACAGTCTTAGGCTCAGACCCCTATGCAGATCTTGCCATTGTTTCTGTTAACGCCCCTGCCACAGAGTTTAAACCTCTACAAATCGCCAGCTCTTCTAATCTTCGTGTAGGCGAACCCGTGATAGCCATAGGAAACCCCTACGGTCTTGTAGGTTCCCTAACCACAGGCGTAATTAGCGCCCTTGGTAGAACAATAGTTGAAGACACCGCAAACCGTTTTTCCATAGCAAACGTCATCCAAACAAGTACCCCAATTAACCCCGGCAACTCTGGCGGTCCAATGCTTAACGCTGCAGGCGAAGTCATTGGCATATCTACAGCAATTGTTTTAGACTCCCAAGGACTAGCCTTTGCCATACCCTCAAACACTATCCTGCGAGAAATCAACGCTCTAATAACAACAGGCACCTACAACGGACACTCCTACCTAGGCGTAAATGGCAACGACATGAACTACCACGCCGCCCAACAACTTGGCTCAAGTGTTACTTACGGATGGCGAATAGCTGCAGTCATAAAAGACGGCCCCTCAGACGGCAAACTACAAGAAGGCGACATAATCATAGCCTTAAACAACGTTAAAATCAGAAACAACGACGACCTAGCCAGTTACCTTGAAGAAAAAACCCTCCCCGGACAAAACATAAACATAACCGTAATACGAAACAACACCACAACCCAAACAATCACCGTCACCCTAAAAGAAAGACCACCCCTAACAACCTAACCTAACACACAAATTAACAATCCAACACCACACCCACAATACAAAAACCCAAAACACAAATAAACTATCTGTTAAACCTACAACATTTCCACTATTTTATGCTAACCTTCAACAAGTGTACCATCTACATATCTTTTTTAAGAAACAATAATTCTAACTTACTGAAAATTAAATAAACCCTGCAACTTGTCACACTGTAATTTTTCAACAATTAGATGCCACAAACAAGATACATTGACACGTAAAATACCGTCTATAACAAGCCAAACTGAACATACCGTTATGCTAATTAGGAAATGTTTAATGCAGTGTTGATGTTACCAAATTATTCCAAAACGAATTATCGTGTCATCAAAAGACGATCTAACGTTTGGTACATTGTTCCAATAGTGAATTCCCACTTCAACATTTACTATCGTATCATACTGAGGCTCAACAAACACTAAACCCCTATCAACAGTGTCAAAACAAACAAGTGCATGAGCACTATCTTTAAAATAAAGATAAACAAAACCTACACGGTAACCCTGATCCATAGCATTCTTACACACATCTTTTGTGTAGTCATAACAATTATACGTGTTTGTATCATACACATTTTGATCTGTTTTATCCGCCACTAAAAACGCCATCATTTCATCATATGTCGGATTACGAATAGTATAGCCTGAGCCTGCTCCATCTTTTACACCCTCCAAGTATCCGGCAGAATAACCTGTAGTGTATCTTTTTTCATACTCAACATGTGCACTGTAAATAAAAAAACCCGTACTCAAAACAATAACCATGACCGCTATAATTGTTGCCTTCCTCAAAGTTCTCGCCCAAAACATTAACCCAACATTTACATATAACCCTTACTAAACGCTATACTTGAAAATTAAAACACAAAAAATGTGACAACTGATTAGCTGGTTATTTTCTTTAATAACCATGCCATGTTTTTACCCAAAGTCTTCATTGTTTCTATACCTTCCTCATCTTTTTCAACATCCCCTATCCTTAAACCCACGCCAACATTCCAATAAGATGAGCCTGGAATAATCATTCCGTTGATGAGAAAAAAATGGTTAATGGCATCAAATGTTGGCATGGCTCCTGTTCTGCGCACTGCAACTATAGCGGCGCCAACTTTGCGGTTAAACAAATGCCCATTAGATCTGCTAACGTAGCCTGCACGGTCAATTAAAGCTTTAAGCTCTGGAGTCATCATTGAAAAATATGTAGGCGAACCTAGTATTATGCCGTCTGCTTTGATCATTTTTTTAATATACGTGTTAATGTTGTCATCTGTAATTTTACATTCTTTATTTTCTATTTTCCTACAAGTGCCACAAGCCCTGCAGCCATGAATTAATTGGCCTCCAAGCTGTATAAATTCTGTTTCTATGTTTTCCTCTTGTAGAATTTTTAGAGCCTGCTGAATTAGAGTAAATGTGTTTCCATTTTCTCTTGGACTACCATTAAACGCAACAACTTTCATGAAATCCCCATGTTTGATGTGATGAAGCTATGGATAAATGTGTAGTGCCTTTTTGTTAATTATTGTTTTGTTGATCTTTCATTAACAACAATAAAAAACCCTAAATAAGCCTAACAAACTAACAAAACCTGCGCTGTCATCAGCGATTTTTATAAACAACAACCCATCGTTTCTTTTCATAGGAGTTATCTGCATTGACGGTTTACTTTGTACCTTGGGATGCTAACCAGAATTTACTTTTAGAAACTGAACGACTATATGAGAAAGCTGGAACTTTTAACGATATTGAAAAAGATGATCTAGTAGCAGTTAAACTACACGTTGGTGAACTAGGTAATCCCGGTTATGTACAACCCTTCTTTGTACATCATATTATTCAAAAAATCAAAGATGCAGGCGGAAAGCCCTTCCTTACAGACTCAAACACTTACTACCTAGCCCAACGACACAACGCCTACGACCACATACAAACCGCCCTCATGAATGGATTTAACATGACCCCTTTCATAGCAGCCGACGGTTTAAGAAGCGAAAACAGCCACACCATAAAAACCCGCGGTATACTAAAAGAAATCCAAATCTCAGGCGCAATCGCCCAAGCAGATGCCATGATAGTAATCTCTCATTGCAAAGGACACGAACTCTGCGGATTTGGAGGCGCCATCAAAAACCTAGCCATGGGCTGCACCTCCCGCGAAGGAAAACTACAACAACACCGAACCGTCAACATAGAAATCAACCAAACAAAATGCATCGGATGCGCAACATGCAAAACCGCCTGCCCAAATAACCTACCACAAATCATAAACAAAAAAGCCCACATAACCTCCCCCCTCTGCATGCGATGTCCCATATGTAAAAGCGAATGCCCCACAAAAGCCATACACTTCACAAACCAAGAAAACCTCTGCAAAGCCCTAGCATCCGCCGCCCTAGGCGTACTTGAAACATTTAAACCCAACAAAATATCCTACGTCAACTTTGCCAAAGACATCACCCAACACTGCGACTGCCTCCCAAACCCCGGCGCACCTATAATAAATGACGTAGGCATTTTCGCCGCAAACTCTCCAGTCTCAATAGACGCCGCCTTCCTTAAAAAAATCAACTACCAACAACTATTCAACAAACTCTCAAACATAGACTGCATGACCCAAATCACCGAAGCCATAAACATAGGCATACCCGGAAACCCAAACCCCACCATACAACAAATCTAACAACAACCCTAATAATAATTAGCAGACCTAACAATGTTTCAGCTAACACTGTATATGCTCATTTACAGTCTTTGTATGGTTTTTCTTATATTCTGCATAATTAGCATTAGTACATAGGAGTAAGTCTTGTCTAAACTATTTGAGCCCTTGGTTGTTAAAGGTTTTACGTTAAGGAATCGTATTGTTTTTCCTCCTATGCAAAGTGGTCGTGCAGACTTTGATGGCTCTATAACCTCTAGGCTTATCAATTTTTATGTTCGACGTTCTACCCATATTGGGTTGCCCATAGTGGAACATGCTTACGTTGATTTGTTGGGTAAAATTGGGCCTAAACAGTTGGGTATTTATGATGATGCCTTAATTTCGGGGTATGAAAAGCTTGCTGTAGCTCTTCATGGTGTAGGTGTGCCTGCGGTAGTTCAAATTTCTCATGCTGGTGGAGTGGCAAATAAAAAAGTTATCCGCAATCAACCTGCCGGTCCTAGTTCTACCGGAAAAATCCGTATGCTTGAAACCTGTGAACTTGACAATATTGCCCAACAGTTTGCAGCTGCCGCCAAAAGAGCCGTAACTGCCGGTTTTGATGGAGTTGAACTTCACGGTGCGCATGGTTATTTGCTTAATCAATTCTTCTCCCCCTTACTAAATAAGCGTGATGATGAATATGGGGGCAGTTTACAGAAACGTATGTGTTTTCCTTTAAAAGTTACCCAATTGGTGCGCCAACAATTAGGGGCAAATAAATTGTTGCTTTACCGTTTGGGGTCTGATGATTTAGCTCCCCATGGTACACATATTGAGGATGCAATTGTTTTTGCCCAGAAACTTGTAGAAGCAGGGGTGGATATTTTAGATGTTTCAGGTGGTATGTGTGGTAGCAACCCTAAACAGTTCAAACATGTTAAAGGATATTTTATTTCCCAAGCCATCGCCATTAAACAAAATGTTAACGTACCTGTGATTGGTGTAGGTGGTATTACTGAACCTAACTATGCCAATGCCTTAGTACAAGAGGGAAAGGTAGATTTAGTTGCTGTTGGTCGAGCACTGTGGCACGATGCCCAATGGGCCCAAAAAGCCATAACAAACCTCTAACTCTTTAAACTTGTAACTTCTTTTTTTAGATATTTTCTGTTGTCTGATTCTTATTTTTTTGTTGTGGGTTAGGGTTTAGGTTTGCTATTTTTTCAAATCTTGTTAGTATGTCGCTGATAAAGTATTCTTTTTCACCGTTAAAATAGCTTCCAACTTTGTTGTTGAAACTTGTGTACCATTTTGGGTCTAGTTTTTTAAGTCCATAGGTTGCTCCTGCAATAGATCCTGCAGTGGCGGCGGTGCAATCGCAGTCATGTGCCATGGCAACTGCATTTGCAATAATCTTTGAAATATCCTCTCCTCCAAGTGCTAATGCAAACACTGTTAAGCAAGCATTGTTGATTGTGTGAACAAAAGCCATATCCGGGTAACGCTTATCCACTAATTGCATGGCATTTTTATAATTATCCACAGAATCCCAAAGATCAAGTGCCCAACGCAAACCCTCCGATAGCTCGCATGTTTGAGGTATAAAATCCAAACCCCGAAACAATGACTGTTTAATGTTGCTTGACGTAAATGCATCTGCAATTACTGCCGCAAAATAACGTGAACCATAAACCCCATTGTCGCGATGAGAAATCAATGCATCCCGCTCAGCCATATCTGCTGCAGTCTTTGGATCACCTGGATTGATATATGCATAACCATCACAACGAATATCTGCCCCTATCCATTCATCAAACGAATTATCCACCTCTGCTGCCTTATCCCACGAAATCCCTCTCTTTAAATTCCGTAACGCAACCTCCTCAGCAGTAAAACATACCGTGATGTATTTTAGCCAAGAATTCGCCACATCCTCTGTCGTAAAATCGCGTTTGCGTGGGCTCTCCTCAACAATAAAAAGCGAAAGCAAAACGTATCCAATATCATCGTCACAGGGAACACGTGTAATGTTACCTTTAAGATAATTAGGCATGCTCTCTTCAAGGTAACGTATGACATTTGGTGTGGGTGTATCTGGCCAATAGTCCGTCAAAGGAAAAGTAACCCCTAACTGAGCAGCATAATTTTCCATACGAGTAGATGTCCAGCCCTCAACAGGTGCACCCAAAGTACAACCTGCTGCACGAGCATAAAACGCGCCATAAAGCTTATCCCGATAGCTCACAAGCCACTTCGTATCAGCCTCGCAGCACACATTTAAAACATCATCATCATTATTATCATTATCCGTATTCAATGTTATTTGCATCTCACACTTACAGGCAATACTGGATTCACGTGCTAATTAATTGCTGTTCCTTAGAAATAAATTGGAAAAGAAAAGGATGATTTGTTTGTTGAGGGGTGTTGGTTTAAGTGGTAGTGGTTGTTTTTGGTTTTTGGTCTATTAATATGTGGTTTTTGTTCCAGAGCCAGTTGGTGTTTTGTAAAATTTTTACTAGGGGTATGGCAATTAGTGTGGCTATGAGTGCTTGTATTAGTCGTATTGTGGGGTAGAGGAATGGGCTTACGATTAGTCCGAATTGTACTGCTATGAGGTCCATTCCAAAGATGCCGTTGTAAATGATGGGGGATGATGAAAAGATTAGGGTTCCCCAAATGTTGTCTGCTTGGTTGCCTATGAAGAAGAGTGTGAAGAAAAATATGCTTCCATATGCGACGGACATTTTTTTGCCAAAGTATGCTAGGGGTAGTATTAGGGCTAGGGCGATGATTTTGTCAAATAGGACTGCGGCTGCAATGTACCAGTTGGCTACTATGGGTATGCCAACGTCTACAAGAGTGCTTTGTCCGGTTAGGGGGGTTACGGGTGGTGTGAATAGGAAGGTGATTATCATTATGGTGAAGATTGCGAAGGCGTATTTCCATTTTTTGTAAAAGATTAGGCCTACGATTAGGGCGTTAAACATTGGGGCTAGTATGAAAGGGGCTCCATAAGGTGTCATGCCGGTTAATGCCCAGGCTGTGGTTGCGCCTAGGAGGGCTGTGGTTGCGCCTAGATAGGGTCCAAGGATTAGGCCAAAGATTGAGGCGATTAGGGCTGCAATGCCGATTTCTAAGCCATTGCCTATTGGGATTTTAATGGGGGCTATTAGTGAGAGTGCGCAGTATAGGGCTGCAAATATTGCCATGGTGGCAATTTGTTTAGTGGTTATCCTTTTTTTTAGGTCTATGTTCACTTTTTTGCTTCTCCATGTAAATATTTATGTTATCATGTAACTTTTTACATAACATTCTTGTATAAAAAAATTTCCAAAAGTCGAGATACCCTTTCCAACAATTATTTTTTTGGATAGTTCCATCTATGTAACGATATGTGAGTAAAATCGCGGATCAGCGTTAATTGAAGTGATATTTACATAATTACCTCATAAGAGAGACGTCAATAGGTGGTAGCCAAGTATCCGGATAATTACCTGCAACATAACCCGTATATACGTCCTCATTTGACTTCTTGGCAAGCTCACCCATGAAAAGCTCACTTGCCTAAGGTGTAGCAGTTGGGCGGACGTCGCCTGCAGAGTTTTTGTATAAGGCGGCGTTTAGGGTGGATCCTGCTCTGTTGTTTAAGAATTCTTGTGCAGAGGCTTTTTGTCTATTCATTGTACCCGTCACCATGGAGCCCATGCCACGCATACCACCGCCTCCCTCCGATGTCGTCTCCAAAAAAGCCCGAGACCGCACCCGGCGTAGCCCCCGACACAAACCCCTCACCCGCCTGACCCAACAACTCAGACTTACTCAAACCCTCCCAAACAAACTACCAAGACGACTAGCCATCCCAGCACCACCACCCGGAAGGGCACCACCAGCCATACCCAAAGTCCCACCCCCACTACCTGGTGTAGCTATCAAAGGTAGCTCTAAAAGATAGGAGTAAACCCCCTCAGGTCCACCAATAATTACATCAAACAACGTAGACATGATAACAGGAGCCGCCAATAGATAACCATCATAGTAATGGTGAAAAACGCAATCAAAATCCCCGCATCCACCCCAAGTAAAGCACGATTAGACTTTAGTCTATCAATTACACCTTGAATTTTCCCATAAACTCTATCAGTATGCCAAAGCTGAAACTTTACTAGCTACACCATAAAAAAAGACCCAGACAGTTTAAAAACAAGAAAAACACCAACTCAACAAAAAACTATTACAGTAGCATTACGTTATTGCTTGTATAACCCTCACACAAACCTAGATATATACGCTACACCAAGAATGAGTAGTAGTAGTTGTTAACAAATAACGGATTGACATGATAAACATATTAACCCAAATTAACTCCTTTAGAAAAAGGTGAATGCCATGACTGAAACTGTATTAAACACCAAAACCCTGCCTGAAGCCTTATCCAAGCTAATTAGAACAGAAAAAGTAAGAGTCCGTGAAACAGATGGCGAAATTCGCCTCATCCCCATACAGGAACAAATTGACTATATTAGCAAATTACGTGGCTCACTGGCTAATCATCCTGAAATGTCAGTTGACAAATTTTTAGAGAGAAAACACGCAGATAAGGACCTAGAAGAATGAACACGTTCTACGTCATGGACGCTTGTGCATTAATTGCTTTTTTATGCAAATAATATGGTTGTTTTAAAAAAGTATTGTTATTAATAATTCTATTTCGTGATGTTGTATGTGTCAAAAAGTTGCAGAATTTGGGTTTTATTGTTGCTCCAAAAGATGGCGGTTGTGGGGTTGATGAGCGGGCGTTGGTTATGTTTTTCTTTGAGTTTTTTGATGAACAGACTCGTGCACAGATGTCATGTATCATACGAGCTCTGTTTGACGTTGAAGTTATAGGAGGGGTTAATCTGCTAAGGCATCAATATCGTTTTTGTGCGGATTTAGAGTTAGTTAAGGATTATGTGTTGCCGTTAGTGTTTAATTGTCAGCGACAAGAGTCAGTAGTTAATCTTATTGTAGGTTAGTTGCCTTTGTTGCAGGGTTAGGCGTATGTGTGGAAGTGGTTGTACAGGTAGATCCTAACGCGGCATGGGGCATACAAAATTTTGTGCACAAAAAACCCCGCCCAAATCAGCCACAGGTACACGTTCGTTGTTTTAGATCCCTTGGTTGATTTGTTAGGTGCGGGCATTGGAAAAGATCCCAAAAGTGAGTCCTCAAAGGGGCGTTCTGAATTTCCCAAGACTCAACAGTCTACAACATCCAAAACAACTCTGGAGGAAAAATAGTGGCAAAACTTGACCAATCAAGACAAGGCACCGTTTGGATATACGCAAATTCAGTACCAGGTAGTAACACCAACTTTTACACCTATGTCTCCCCTGACAACGTCAATTGGTATCTAACTAAGCAGCAAACTTTGAATGGCAACAATAATCGAGTATGGGTAAACTGTGGCGCCCACAACGGTAATGTACTGTATGTTTCTATAGCAGTTCTCCACAACGGGGCAAGCACCGCAAACATAAACATCGACGCAATCATAATCGCATAGCAAACATTTTTAACCCTTTTTTTCTATATTTAAACCAGTAAAAACAGGTGAAAACAAAAATGACTAAAAATATTTTGTATAGAATTTTAATTATTGTTTTAGTGGTTAGTTTGTCTTTTAATGTTGCTATAGCGGTTTTAAAAATTACGCCCAAAGACAATGTGGTGCATAGTGATGTAAATTTTAGTGATGTAAAATTTAGTGAAGCAGATTTTCCTTTAGAGATAGATTTGGATAGTACTGTTTTTAATGTTGGGGACCGAGTATCAGGTACTGTGACGATAACAAATAAAAGTGGAAGAACTGTATATGTTGCTTCCAATGGATATATGCCCTGCATACATTTACGCAAGCCAAATGATACATCTAATCATGCTCATATCGACACGTATTATGGAGAGTATTTAAAACCAGGCGATACAATGTCAACTATTTTTAATCAAGCAGTTAATGAAGTAGGTACATACACTTTGGAGATACACTATGAAATCACCATTAACAGACATGTTCAACTCTATAGTGAACTTGAAGATATCATAATTGAAGTAAAATAAATTCATACACAGTTAATACATTATTTTCTTCTACTTTTTTCTTTGACTGTATTTCTTCTCCACATTCTTCCTGTTGCCTTGTTGGACTCGGATTTTTATTGCTCTTGGTCCTTGTGTTTTGGGTTTGTGGGTTCTGAAGAATCTTTGATGTGTGGGTGCATAGTATACTTTTTCCAGGTGAGTATTGGTGTCAAAGATACACATGGCATGGTTGGCGGTGTTTACAAAAACTGACTAACTCAAAGAGATGGTATGAGAAAAATAAAGAAGTGATATTGGCTAAAGCTAAGGCGCGCTGTGCGATGAAAAAGAAACAAGAGGAAAGTGGGGTTAATGTCTGGAGCCTATCGACTTGACAAGTCGCTGTCCAGTTTTTAGAATTTAGAAATACATATATTTTTGTAAATTACCCTGTAGTGTGTTTGTAAAAGAGTTAAAAATGACATATGTGGTGAAACTATGAAATTGTTTAAAAAAATCTTTATAGTTAGTATCACGGTATGTACTGTTTTTATTTTGTTAGGCGCAGAAATGGTGCAGTCAGTACAAGCAGTTACCTCAATAAACACGTTAAATGGTGTTGGGGTGCGTTTGTATGATTTATGTTCAAACCCCTCTCCCTCTATAGGTAATAATGATGTATTTGTATATAATATTTCAACTGTTGTTGATGAGGGTGTGCCTGTTTGTATAGTTCCTTCAGCACCAAAGTTAGCAGTGCCTGAGTTAGTAATTCATACTGTCGTTGAGAGTGAGGTTGAACTTTGTGATGCTATACGTGCCTCTCCGGATAACTCTGGGTATGTGTATGTGATTGGTGTTGGGCAGGGTGGTATTGTTTTGGAAAAGTCGCTTGAAATCCCTGAGGGTAAAAATGTTGGGTTGGTATCTGCTGATGTGTCTGCTTATACTGTTTGTTTGGTTGGGGGTGATGGGGTGGATACTGTTATTGTTAAGTGTGGTGGTGAGTTGGTGCTTTTTAATGGTGTTATTATAACTCATGCAAAGGGTGATAGGGGCAGGGGTGTGTATGTTAAGAGTGGTGGCACCTTTACAATGGAGGGAGGCGAAGTCTCCGGTAATAGGGCTACACGGGGTGGTGGAGTGTACAATGAGGGTATTTTTAACATGCGGGGTGATGTACTTCTTGAAAGTAGTAAACTTTTTGCCAATACTGCTGCAAAAGGGGGTGGGGTGTATAATGTGGGTACTTTCATATTGGATGGTGGCAATATTTACCAAAATAATTGCACAAATACCTTAACCTCTACGGGTGAGGGTGGGGGCGTATATAATGCCGGCACCTTTAGTACAGTTTCTACTAGTGTTATCTCTTACAATACTGCTACGAAAGGGGGTGGGGTGTTTAATGTGGGTACTTTCAATCTGGATTTTGCTACTTTTATCCTCTACAACACGGCTGCAAAGGGTGGAGGTGTGTATGATGCCGGCACTTTTAATCTAATCAGAGGTCATCTCTACTCTAACACAGCTACAAGTGGTGAGGGCAATGATGTGTTTAACGAAACTATAACTGGAAAATGGTCTCTTTATCTGCTACCCATCATAGTTGCTTTTGTCGCTATTAGTATCCTACTTGTTTTTTTATCGCTCAAAAAGACAAACCATCAACGACAAAAGTTTGATTGCGCTTGCTACAATGGATCAAAGGGTTCATTGAATTCTCAAAAATAAACTATTTTTACAGCATAAAAAACGTTTTTTATAAAATTTTTATGCCATTTAAATATGAATTAAAATTTATGGTCTTCTTTAAAAATTTGAGGTCGTTAAGTAAAGTTGGTTTTCTGTGGTTAATTGTTATTTTTCCAAGATCTCCCTGAATAGTTTCTTTCATGTAATGACTTAAAGCAAAGCTTTATTATGGTTTGTTAATTTTTACACTCGATTGAAAAAAATGTTACTACCTACTGTTAGAGCAGGTGAACATATGGTTACGTTGACCGATTTAGGTTTCAGTAAAAACATGATTTATGAAACCCTAGTTTGCACCTACAACCCAGACGGTGTCACTGCAAACGCGGCGCCTATGGGTGCTGTTATGCAAAATCTTGAGCAAATAAGTTTAACAATTTACAACTCTGCCTCCACCTTAAAGAACCTACAAACCCACAAATCAGCAACCTTAAACCTAACAGACAACATAGAGCTTTTCTTTCAAACAGCCCTCAAAGACACCCCTTTACCTGAAGAATTGTTTGAAAAATCCCCTACAGTTAACGCACCTCAGCTAAAACCGGCCAACGCAACAATTGCTCTAACTATTCAAGACTTCAACCCTCTTGACAGTCAAAGAACTAAAATCACAGGCAAAATCTGTCAAATAGATGCTTTAAAAATTTATCCTCAAAGTTATTGCAGAGCAAAATCTGCAGTTCTTGAAGCTATAATCCATGCAACCCGCATAAAAACCTTATACAAAAACAAAAAAGAACAAGCCCACCTAACTAAACTTGTCGCTTTAATTCAAAACTGCAATGAAGTGGTTAACCGTTCAGCCCCCAATTCCCCTTACACAAAATTAATGTCTGATTTACAGAAAAAAATTGACACATGGAGCCCTAAACATGAAGGTTTATGTTAAAACTCCTGCCCGACTACATCTTGGTCTAATAGATTTAAACGGCGATTTAGGCCGAATGTTTGGAGGCTTAGGCGTTGCAATAAATCAACCAAACACTATAATCCACGCCCAAAAAACACAGAATCTCTTTGTTACAGGTGAAGAAACAGAGTTAGCAACAACCCTTGCACACCGATTCTTCAAAACTTACCCCGCCAAACCCAACATACATCTACACATTGAAAAAGCCATACCTGCCCACACAGGTCTTGGCTCAGGCACCCAACTTGCACTAGCAATAGCCACTGCCCTAGCAAAACTATCAAACATTAAAGCCTCAACACCCGAACTTGCCCTTACCATGGGACGTGCCCAACGGACAGGCGTTGGAACAGCTATTTTTCAAAACGGCGGGTTCGTAATTGACGGCGGCAAAAAACAACCGCCAAACACTGAATTTTCCCCTCTAATTTATCAACAACCCTTCCCCCAAGAATGGCGCTTCATCATTACCATACCAAACGTACAAAAAGGACTCTGTAGCTCTGAGGAAAAATCCGCCTTCAACAACCTACCCCCTATGCCTGCAACAGAAGTTGCCAAAATCTGTCGCCTAACAATGCTAAAACTACTCCCCGCCCTTGTAGAAAAAGACCTCGAAAGCTTTGGTGAAGCCTTAACCGCCATACAACTAGTAACCGGCAACTATTTTGCGCAAATGCAAGGCGGAACATACTCAAACATAAACGTTGTAGACACCTTAGACTTTCTCAAACAACTTGGAGTTCACGGTTATGGCCAGAGCTCTTGGGGACCAACAGTTTACGGTATAGTAAAACAAAAAGACGCAAAAGAGACCCTTAAAAAAGTTAGAAACCATCTATCAAAAAGTGTAGGTGGCGACGTCTTTGTGGCAAAAGCAAACAACAAAGGTGCAACAATTAAAATAACCCAAAATTAGGTGATAAAACTGAAGGTGCTCTTAATTACCGGCAGACTTGCAGAAAACACTGTAAAAACCTATGCCCGCCAACAAACAGCAGGTATAGACACAAAAATTATTACCCTAAATGTTCCTGTAGCCGCCTTTCTGAATTCTGAAACCATACTAACCGAACTAAAAACACACAACTTGACAGACATCGATATGATTCTCACCCCAGGGTTAAGTCGTGGAGACACCCAAACCATAACAGACACCTTGGGTGTGCCCACCTTTAAAGGCCCCAGATACGCTGCTGACCTGCCAACAGTATTTGAAGTTATAAACAAAATTCCCCTCTCAACTACCACTCCTGCCTGTGATTTGCTTCGAGAACTCTTAACAAAAAAAGCCCTAAACGAAATCAATACAATCGAACAAAACCCCCATGAACTCTTAAAACAACCTGGCAGTATGTTGATTAAAAATTTAGCCATCGGCAAAGTTTTTCCCATGCGGGTTATGGCTGAAATTGTAGACGCCGCTCTAATGCCTGATGAAGAAATTCAAGAATTAGCCCAAAAATTTGCTGCCCAAGGCGCTCACATCATTGACGTAGGTATGATTGCAGGTAAAAGCAACCCTGAAAACGCTACACGCATTATAAAAGCCGTTAAAACCGTGGTTGACCTACCCGTAAGCATTGACACCCTTGATCCTAACGAAATCAAAGCCGCCATATCTGCTGGCGTAGACCTAATTCTAAGTATAGACGCTGGAAACATTGACCAACTTGCAACCTTTGCCACCAACGTTCCCATTGTAGTTATCCCAACCAATCAACGAGAAGGGTACTTTCCAAAAAAAGCCCAAGACCGTATACAATTAACCGAAGAACTAATCACTAAAGCAAAAAAACTTGGCTTTTGCAAAATCATAGCTGACTTAATTTTAGACCCCTTAGATGTGATAGAATCATTTATAGCCTTCAAAAATTTTGGCAATAGAAACCCCGATATCCCCCTATTTGTCGGCGTTGCCAACGTTGTCGAACTTTTTGACGCCGACTCTATTGGCCTAAATGCGTTACTTGCCCAACTATCCTCTGAAGTAAATGCAAGCATAATGCTTGCAACAGAACAAAGCCCTAAAACTAAAGGAGCAATCAAAGAAGAGGTAACAGCTGCTAAAATGATGTATCTTGCCAAAAAACGTGCTTCTGTACCCAAAGACTTAGGCTTAGACCTGCTAATTCTAAAAAACAAACGTTCACGCGAAGAACCATACAACAATGTTTTAGAACAAAAAATAAACGTTATCACAGCAACAGATGAAACAGTAAACCCTGAACTTGACCGTGTCGGTATGTTTAAAATTGTTCTTGACCGAAAAAACAACACCATTGTCACCTCCCTGTTCACCGACACCTCAATGGAACAACCAATTAACATCCTTAAAGGTAAAACCGCCCAAGACCTTTACACAAAAATCGTACAACTCAACATAGTCACACGCTTAGACCATGCAGCATACTTAGGAAGCGAACTTACCAAAGCTGAAATTGCCCTAAAAACAGGCAAAGAATTCATCCAAGACCACTCAATATTTTAACCTACATTGAAAATCAACGACTATCAAAAATGAGTAAAAAACAAAATCCAAGTTTTCTTGCAGAAATAAAAACTGATGAAAAAATAACAAACTCAACACGTTACACGATACATGGAAAAATTGAACATGAACCCTACAAAATCACATCTCAAACGTAACTCTGACCGTAAAACCTATTACATAAAAACTATTAAAAATGGGTCTGTTTTGTTTGAGGTTTTTAGATGTCGTTTAAGAATCATCATAACCACAGCTACAACAACACCTCCAAAAAGAACCCCGACAACCAACGTAAAAAGCGGGTTAGTGAATAAAACCTTTAGAGGTTGAGTCTGATCGGGAGGCTGCAATTGACCACCATCACCATCATCAGACGTTACATAAGGAGGCAAAGTTATCGGTTGTGAAGACGACCCATTAGGTATGGTGATCGTTTGAACCTTACTCCAATCACTCCTCGACTCATCAACATAATTAGCATAAATAGAATCCTCACGATAACCCACAATACCAGCAGAAACTCTAAAATCCAACTTAGACCCAGCAACATACATCGAAGTATATATTGGTTCAGCGCCTACCGCAACAATATCAGAATTTGGCTGATTCTTCGCACCACCAAAAGGCACCCAGTAATCACTAAAATGACCCTTAAACTGAACACCATAATACAAATCATATGTATAACCCCGTTCATCAGTGTAGGGTTTAAAAGACTGTTTTTTTATCACGACTTCTATTCGTGTATGTTCTACGTGGTAACCGGGTATTGTGGTTATAGTTTCTTTTCCAGTATATGGGTCAACAGATGTTGTAGAAGTAGGGGCAACATTGTATGAGTAGTCAACAAATTTTACAGTAAACTGTGGAACAGGTTGCTTGCCAACAGCGCACACATTAACAGAGTTAACTGAAAACACAAATAAACCCGACAACACCAAAACAATGAAAGCTAATGTCCAAAACTTGTTCGCTGAATTCATAGATAGCCTGACCTAAATTTGAATAATTGAAGTAATAATTGTAAAGAATATTTTGTAATGGTCAAATGTGATAACTCATCATTTTTGAAATTACAAAAAATAAAGATTGACATCTTTAATCTCTCACCTAATTATGGGCTAATAGTGTATCACATTATTTAAAAGTATGTGTTTACGCGCATTTAGTTTTTAGCAAGCACTTATAGAAAAGTCATACAGGTTCATCATAGTCAGTTAAATAAACATTAAAATACGTTACTGCTTAGCAGGTAGTTTTTGTGTACGGGTTTAGTTTGTGATTTAAGCTTTGTTGTTTCGTTGCATTTTTCCTTAGAGTTTTTCCAATCAATAATCGTTATAATTTTTATTTCATCTA
>WQYG01000042.1 GCA_009781395.1 Candidatus Bathycorpusculum sp.
ATGCCATAGGTTGAAGATTTAAGACTGTTTTTAGTCCGTTTTTGAGTTTTGAGCGCAAATTTCAAAGAACAGTTACGCCATAGTTATGCCATATATTGCTGATCCTTTAACTGGCACGAAAGACCTCTAAAAACTAAAAACTCGATAAAATAGCCATAGCCTATGGCGTAACGGTGAAAAGTTACGGTTTTTATTATTTTTAACTATTCAATCTCAAATATCCTGATAGCAACCGAGATTTAACCACTATTTAGTGGATATGGTTTGGGTGTAGGAAACAAAACGTGAAGATACCCTATAAACTTATGAATGATAATCTTTCATGTCCTGTTTGGGATTCAAAATCATCTTGTATCACGTTTTGTGACCGTAGTTGTTGCAGCGCAAACCACGTAAATATTAGGCTAACCCTGACATAGGCAAATGAAGAATCGTCAATTAGAAGATGCAATCAAGAATTGGGGGAAAAGATGGTTTTTTTATCTTTTTATGAATGTTACGTTTTTTAGATATGCCATTTCTATGCCTTCGCGTTCAAATGCTTCTCTTATTGCTAAATTGATTTCTTGTTGGACTTCAAGGTATTTGCCATAATCTGATGCGCTGACAAAGTAGCTAACGAAAAATTTTAGGCTGTATTCGCCGAATTCGTTAAAGTTTACAAATTGAGGTGAGGTGCCTTTGACGCTTTTTATTATATCTACAATCATTGGTGGAATTTTTCTAAGTTTTTCGTTGGGGGTATCATATGTTACACCTATGTTGAAAACTATTCTTCTTTTTTGTAGTTTTCTAAAGTTTCGGACATATGTTGAGGTGAGTTCTTTGTTTGAAACTACTAATTCTTCGCCTTGTAGTAGTTGTAGTCTTGTGGTGAATATGCCAATGTTTTTGACTGTTCCGCCATGTTCGCCTACGAAGATAAAGTCGCCTATTTCAAATGGGCGGTCAAGGTAAATGGCAAATGCGCTAAAGAAGTCGCTTAATGTACTTTGAAGTGCAAAAGCTATGACGATACCGCTGATGCCAAGACCTGCAATTGTGGTTTCCCATGCTCCTGTTAGTTCAAGCTGGTTTAGAATTATTATAAATGCAATAATGAAAACGGCAACGGCTACAATTTTTTTTAAGATAAATGATGAGTGTCTTTTGTTTCTTTCACTTTTTTGTGTTGATCTCTGTGCAAGTTCGTCTATGAGTATGTTTGTAACTTTTGTAACAGCATATGCTGTAAGCATGATTTGTAAAATTAAAAATACGCTGTCTAACGTGTGTTTGTATGGTTCAAGAAACGAGAGTGGTGATAGTGAAAATTGAAGTGCTAAAACTCCGATTAATATTTTTATAACGGTTTTTATAGTCTTTGCTATCTCTTTGTCTAAGGTTGTTGTGGTTTTTTCTATATATTTATTTACGTATCTGTTTATGATGATGTATGAAATCCAGCCAACAATTCCGATTATGCTAAATATTAAAACTGAGACTAAAATTTCAGCATTTGTAGAGCTGATGCTTAGTGCGTGTTGTAGTGTGCTGCTTAAAGTAGCTACAACAGTGGGATTAGTGACTGGTTCATTTAGGCTCATTTTACTCGAAATCCTTCTATATGCTGTTTTTTGAATTGTGAGGATTCAGAGCGCCATTAAACGTATCACATAGATAAATATGCTTTCTTAATAAATGAAAAAAAGGTTGAAAAGAAGCTTATTTTGCAGTAGCCTTTGCAAGCTTTTTTAGAATTGCATCTTTAGCTATAGTGTAAGCAATTGCGTAGTCAAAGAGTCCTTGTGCTTCAGCAGCTGCGCGTTTTATCATTTCTGTCTCAGTTTTAAGTTTTAGTTTGCCGATGGCTAAAGCGCCTATTCCAAAAACGCCTGGTTTAAGATCAATGCCGTCATCATTGGAGCCTAAGCCTTCAACACCTAAGGGGTTAATTGCGTTAATGTCTCCGATAATTTTGCATTTTACTGCTGTATCAATATCTGCCTTGGTTAATAGTTGAACTCCGCCTGCGCCTGCGGCAAGAATAATTTCTGCATCCTGTATTGCTGCAGCGGTCTGCTCTGGTTTGCTAACTTCAACAACTTTGACTCTTTGCATGCCTACTTCTGCGTTAATTTTATCCGCAATAACTTGGCCTTTAGCAAGACTGCGACTGGTGATTGTAACGTCTGCTTTTTCTGTAGCATAAATACGTGCCGCTGTTTGACCGACTGGTCCTGTGCCTGCGAGAACTGTAATTTTTTTGCCTTCCAGACTGCCTAAACCTTTTTCCATAGATGCACCAAAAGTTTTTGCTACCGCTGCTGCAGCTGTGGAGTATCCTCCTCTTGGATCTACAATGATGCTATTTCCCCATGGAGCAGATTTCATAGCGTTTTGTGTTGCAGCAACAACTTTTTCTACTTCTTCAAAGTTGCTACCATTGATGAAGATTTTTGTGAATGCAGCACCTGCAGGGCCTCGTGGGAAAAGTAAATCAAAGACAATTTTGGGGGCTTCTTCACTTGTCACGTTTTCATATTTAAATATTGCAGAATCTGGAAAACAATCAACTGCTACTAGCATGTCGAATGGACTACAATATTTGTCAGTATCAAGGAAAACGAAAACTGTTTTGAAATTTGGTTGCGCCATTTTTTACACCTACCTCTCTGAAATGCAGTCTAACAATTTAAGAATTATCTACCTATATAACTAAAAAAGACGATTAATAACAAATCAAGAGGTTTACTTTAGATAAAACTGGTAGCATAAATGCATCCACGTGTTGTCAAGAGATAAAAATTAGGGTAAACCCCGAGAAAAATTTTAGAAAGAAATACGAAAAATTAATTATAAAACTTATTATCATAATCTGCCTCTAATGCAGTGGGCTTAGTTTTCACAGTAACTTTATCTATACAAAACGTCATGATGGTTTTTGTATCTGGGATAACTGTTGATGTTTACGTAATAGCTTGATTGTTTTTATACATAAGTCGCTCAGTGTGTAATTGTTTTTAAACTAAAGTTCATTAACCAATACTTTTTTATCCAGCTTTTACCCCTATTTGGTTAGGGGTCTATTTGTCTGATCTTGTAGATAAAGGTCTAAAAAAAGCGGGTATTCACGTATCTAAACCCATTTTAGCTGTGATGTGTATAATTTTTGGGTTTCTGTTATTTATTTTACCTGAACTTGTAGGTTACATAATTGGTTTATTTCTATTGATACAGGGTATCATATTGCTGGTTGAGTACAGTGAACATAATGGTCGTAAAAAATCCAAACGCCTTCGTTCTTTTTAAAATCCTGATTTTATAAGTAGTAAACATTTTTCTTTTCATCATCTTCTATATCAGTGGCAGTATGTTTAATAGTAATTCATTTTAAAAGTAACCATACAATTAACACAGAAGGCATGTCTTTGTCCTTAAACGAAACTTTGGAAAAACTTTCAAACTCTTGTGGTGTAACAGGTAATGAAACTCCTGTACGAGAACTACTAACCCAACTCATAGAACCCTATGTTGATGAGATAACTGTTGACCGACTTGAAAACGTCATAGCCATAAAAAAAGGTAAACCTGATAAACCAAAAATCATGCTTGCCGCCCACATGGATGAAGTTGGTTTAATGATTAAAACAATTACCAAAGAAGGTTTTCTCCAGTTTTCAAAAATCGGTGGTATAGATGACCGTATTTTGTCTGCTCAAAAAGTAACTGTCCACACAAAAAATGGTGTATATCCGGGTATTATCGGTTCAAAACCCCCTCATGTCCAAAAAATGGAAGAACGTAACAAGGTCTTACCGTTTGATGATTTGTTCATTGATATTGGTGCTGAAAACAGAGAAAAAGCCGAAAAAATGGGTGTGTCTATCGGTGATTCTGTAGCGTTTGATACGAAATATGTTGCTTTAAATAACGATTTGGTGATGGGTAAAGCTTTTGATAACAGAGCTGGTTGTTTAGCTATGGTTGAAACACTTAAACTCTTAGGTGAAACGGATTGTACTGTGTGTGCGGTGGGTACTGTTCAAGAAGAAGTTGGTTTACGTGGTGCAGGCACTGCTGCTTTTGGTGTTAATCCTGATATTGCCTTAGCTTTAGATGTAACTGTTGCAGGGGATGTCCCTGGGGTTCGTAAATATGACACAAGTGTAAAAACAGGTAAAGGTCCTGTGCTAACAGTTTCTGACTCAGGTTTAATTACTCATCCTAAAATTTTGCGATGGCTCATAGATACGGCTGAAGAAGAAAAAATTGCAATACAACTTGAATCTGGTTTAATGGGTAGCACAGATGCTGCAAGAATAACTCTAACGCGTCAAGGTATTCCAAGTGGTACCATTTCAATTCCAACACGTTACATACACAGCCCAACGGCAGTCTTGAACTTACATGACATTGAAAACTCTGCAAAGCTAGCAAAGGCTGCAATACATAAAATATCCAAACACTTCTAAAACACCAATTGTAAACAAAAAATCCGCCAAATCATCTATTTGTTTTGTGTTTAGGAAAGTGTTTTTTAGAAATGATGTTGATAGGTAGTGTGTGAATTTTAACATGAGTGGCAAACAGTTTGAAGGAAAATTTGAGTTTTTAGAACACACAGCAGATGTTTACGTTAGAGCTTATGGGGTTTCAATGTGTGAAGCCTATGAAAATGCTGCGTTAGCCATGTTTGAAACTATAACTAAAACTGGAAAAGTTGTTGCCCACGAAGAAGAGATTGTAACGGTGGAAGCTGAAGATATCTATGCCCTTTTGTATAGTTGGCTTGAAGCATTATTGGTAAATTCTGAAACTAAAGGTATGTTGTACTCAAAATTTCAAATAACCGATTGGGTTGAAACTGCGGATTCATTTAAAATTACTGCGCGTGTTTGGGGAGAAAAGTTTCAGCCTAAGAAGCATCTTCAAAAAGTAGCAGTTAAAGCAGTGACCTATCATCGAATGGTTGTTATGCATGAAAAAGAAGGAAATGTAGTTTTAGAGTTTATTTTAGATATTTAAGTCATTTTTAGCTTTTCTAGTTCTTCCAGCATTTGTTCAACAAGTGTTTCTGGGGGGGTGTCAATAACAGTTGTTATTGAGGTGATTAGTGGCACATTTTTTTCTTTGTAGTAGACAAGCAGGGGGCTAGTTTGGTCTTGATAGATTTTTAATCTTTTTTTGATAACCTCAGAGCTGTCATCTAAACGTTGATAGAGTTCGCCGTCACATTTATCGCAAATACCTTCAACTTTTGATTTGAGAAATCTAGTATTGTAAACTGCCCCACAGTTCTTACAAACCCGTCGTGAAGAAAGCCGTTCAATTATTATCCAATCAGGTACCTCTAGCAGCAGAATGACGTCTAGTTCAAAAATTGTTTCTAATGTTTTGGCTTGCTCAAGTGTTCGTGGAAAACCATCTAAAATTACGCCAGCGCCTTGAGGGACTTTGGCTAAATGCTGTTTTAATACTTCAACAACGATTTCATCTGGAACTAATGCGCCTTTTTCTACATAACTCTTCACTTTCTTACCTAGCTCAGAGTTTTCTTTTACTTGGGCACGGAAAATATCTCCCATGGCAATAACTTCGACACCAAGTTTGGTTTTAAGCCTAGTTGAGTAAGTGCCTTTACCTGCACCTGGTGCGCCAAAGATAATAGCTTTCACTTTAAGTTCTCTCCGGTAGCTGCTCATCTTGAAGGAAACTGGATAATAAATTTATTGTGTAAACTGTGATGTTTTATGGAAACCTTTATGGACAATCCGTCTTACTTTACGTGTAAGAAGGGTTAATGCTTGCACACTAAACAGATTGGAAAAAATCTCTACTTAATTGATCTTGAGACAGGTGGATACAAAAATTTTATTGGAAGTTATGTAATAAAAACCTCTAAAAAAACCATAGTCATTGAGTCAGGTCCAACGAACTCTATACCTAACCTGCTACACGGTTTAACTGAATTAAAGATAAATCCTAAAGAAGTTGATATAGTTGCACTCACTCATATTCACCTAGATCACGGTGGTGGTGTAGGTACTTTGCTTAAACATTTGCCAAACGCCAAAGTTCTTGTTCACCCAAGAGGTGTACCTCACATAGTTGATCCTGAAAAACTCTGGGTTTCATCACAATCTGTACTTGGGTTTGTAAGTGAAATATTTGGAAAACCTGAGCCTGTACCTCAAGATCGAGTAACTGCTATGACTGAGGGCACAATTAACCTTGGCAATGGTGATGATTTAACAATTATTGAGACACCAGGGCACGCCTCCCATAATCTAAGTTTCCATGAAAGCTTTAATAATGGCATTTTTACAGGTGATGCTGCAGGCACTTACTTCCCCGAATTTAATTTGGTATCTCCAACTACGCCTCATCCCTTCTATCTTGAAGCATCCCTTGCAACGTTGAATAAACTTGCCAGTTATCGTCCTTCGATGCTGTACTATAGTCACTTTGGAGAAGCAGACGATGCCGTTAGACGCTTACGTGGTTATAAGGCTCAATTGTTGATGTGGGATAAAATAGTGCAAGATGCTGTAAAACAGGATCAGAATTTTGAACAAATTACTGCGTGTGTCTTAACAGAAGACCCTATAATGAGTAATCTTTCAGCTTTTTTGCAAGGACACACGGTTTACGCTAAAACTGCAATAGAAAACAGTTTATGTGGTTTTATCGAGCACGTCAAGAAAGCGCAGGTAAAACAGGAATCCTAAATGTTTTATAACATCTTTTTCTCTTTTGTGTAGCTGGTGACATTTTTGGGCGAAGATGAAGGACGACTAGCACCAGAGCATGTTCCTCTGGAAAAAGTTAATGATTACATTTGGAAGATTCCAAAGTATAAAGCAGATATGCATGTTTCAGGCATGATTTTTGCTAATCAAGCGTTACTGGAAAAAATGCAAACTGATCGTACTCTTTGGCAATGTGCCAATGTTGCACAATTACCTGGCATTTACAAACATGCAATCACTTTACCAGATGGGCATGAAGGGTATGGTTTTCCAATAGGGGGTGTTGCAGCAACTGACCACACTGAAGGTGTTATAAGTCCTGGAGGTGTGGGGTATGACATTAATTGTGGTGTTAGACTTTTAGCTTCAAACCTTACCGAACAAGACATACGTTCCCATTTGCCTGTTCTTGCAGAAACCATTTTCCGCAATGTTCCCTCTGGGTTGGGTAGTCGTAGAAAAGACTTAACCATAAGTAACAGTGACTTAGACCGTTTAACTGTTGAGGGTGTAAACTTTTTAGTTGAGCGTGGTTTAGGTTGGAAAGAGGATGCTGTTCATTGTGAAGAACAAGGTTGCATGATGAATGCTAATCCTGATATGGTTTCAAATACCGCTAAACATCGTGGTTTAACCCAAATTGGCACTTTAGGTTCAGGAAACCATTTTCTTGAAATCCAAAAAGTTGACAAAATTTTTAACTCTAAAACAGCCAAAACTTTTGGTGTAACCCATGAAGGTCAAATAATGATTATGATACACTGTGGTTCTCGTGGATATGGTCATCAAGTTTGCTCTGATTATCTACGTGTTATGGAACATGCCATCAAAAAATATCACATAACTGTTCCTGATAGAGAATTAGCTTGTGCACCTGGAACAAGTCTTGAAGCCCATAACTATTATCAAGCAATGGCTTGCGCTGTAAATTATGCATTTGTCAACCGACAAGCCATTATGCATTGGGTACGTCAAAGCTTCCAGCAAGTACTAAAACAAGACCCTGAAAAACTTGGTCTAAAACTTGTCTACGATGTCGCTCACAACATTGCAAAAATCGAAAACCATGAGATTGACGGCACAACAAAAAAAGTTTGGGTTCACCGCAAAGGCGCAACACGTGCTTTCCCACCTGGACATCAAGATGTGCCTGCAGATTACCGCAGTGAAGGTCAACCCGTTCTTATCCCCGGAAGCATGGGCACAAGCTCATGGGTTCTAGTTGGCAACCAAAAAGCCATGGATTTAACTTTTGGCTCTACTGCACACGGTGCCGGACGCTTGCTAAGTCGTTCTGCAGCTAAACGTAAATATTGGGGCGGAGAAATCAAAACAAAACTTGAAAAATCCGGTATAGTTGTCCGAGCGGCAAGCCCACTGGTGTTAGCTGAAGAAGCCGACCAAGCATACAAAAACGTTGACACAGTCGTAGATGTTAGTGACAAAGTTGGCATAGCAACCAAAGTAGCCCGACTTGTACCCCTCTCCGTCATCAAAGGCTAAAACAACCTTTTCCTTTTCTTTTTTGTGTTAAAAAAAATTCTGTTTACCTTCTTTTTACGCAACAACACAACAACTACTATAAACCTCTAATTGCCCATATGACAACTCATATGGCATAAAAATTATGGGTTGTTTAACGTTTGATTATGCCATATGTTTGTTTTTTCCAGATGTCTCGAAACTTGTTATAGTAATCAATTGGCTGAAAAACAGGCGCATAAGTCAACTGCTCATTCACACCACATTTACAAACGGCATAAATCTCTTTTTTATCAACATTTCCTAAAATTTGCAATAACTCTTTTCGACATTTAGGACAGTAATACGGACCGTTAACCATTTGCTTTGCATCTTTAGTTAAAACCTTAATACGGTTACCCGATACTTTGTGCATTTCTGGACACATGAATTTTCACTCTGACTTGATAACTTTACGCATAAGCTTTTGTCCAAGATATATCCTTCCCCTAAAAAACAAAAAACCACAAAAACCTAAACCAAAACTTATAGACTTATTGGCATACAATTATTTTAACCCCTTCTCAAAAACACCCAAACACCAGACTGCGCAAAAACGCTAAAAAGATTTTGTTAAACACTGCACGTAGGGCAGGTTTGTTTCTGCACCGCTGTATATTGTGGCCTTGGTGATTTTTATCAGGGTTGTTGCGCAGTCTGACACCCTGCTATTTTCTTCTCATAACCCCTTCTGCAACATTTTCAATATAGCTCTCTTCTTCTTTTATTCACCCAATTACCTCGTCTAAACCTGATAAATCTAAACAACCTGATAACTCGCCACCACAATTAACAACCCCTACAAAACAAATGACGTACTGCTCTGAAAACTTTATTAAAAACTCAAACCATTTGTCTGCCTAAGTGTTGAGCAAACACTGCTCCATAAAAAAGGGCGGTTGTCGTCTAGTCTGGTTTAGGACTTTAGCCTTCCAAGCTAATGATCCCGGGTTCAAATCCCGGCGACCGCACCACACTATTGGGTATAATGCCCATCCTCAAAATTTCTTGTTTTCAAGTTTCTTTAGAGTGTCCACGCTCTTGTTGCGAAGCATAGCAGACAGCTGCTCTCGCGCCAAACAATTAAGTTCCTCAACACGCTCCGACTGCGACACTCCCTTACTAATGTAAAGAGCATTCACATTTTCAAGATTTGCCAAAACAAGCAACTGCTCAATAGACGCAAAATCCCTCATATTCCCCGTCTTATCCCTATTTGTCTCTCGCCACTGCGCCGCCGTAACTCCAAACAAAGCGACATTCAAACCCTAACTTTTCATAATTAAGTAACAGGTTTCGTCTGTAAGCCTTATTTTTCAGCTATTTTTGCGATTAAAGCGTTATTTGTGCTTTTTAAGACTTAGGGCCATATTACTTACATAAGTAATACTACATACTGTAAAATGAGCTTCTATTGTAAAAAGAAGCAAAAATCAAGGCACGATGTGAAATAATATTACTTAAATGGAAAAGTTAGGGTTCAAAACATCCGCCTCATCAGCATAAACAAAACTTTTTTGCTTCACAGTAAGCTCCTTAGGTATCAAATTATCCTTTATCGCATCGGTATGTATTTTATAATTTAGTTTTGATAAAATCCGATTAGCATTACATTCAAGAGAAATTTTACTGTTCTCGTCTGTTTTAAGGCGTTGCTAATCTTTGATAACATATAATTCAAATTTTGCTGAAATCCATGACGCGAATTTAAAAGCTATATCTTTATGAGCAAAAACTGCTGCATAAGGTCCTTGTTGCGCTGTAATTCCAATTGCATTTACGCGCTCTATCATTTTTTTGGAGTTAGTACAAACTGTTTTTGCCTGCTTCTTTTTCAATTGCCTCGAATTCGAGGTAATTAAAATTTGGGTTTGTAATTCTTTCCCATAGGCCTAAAAATTCGACTGTGTTGCGGTTGCGCATCCAATTTTGTATGACGTACCCTGGGAACTCGGAGTTTTTGTATTTTGCTATGTCTGTTGAACTGATGTAATCATCATATGTGCCTTTGGAGAGTACTACTCTGTAACAACTAAAACTTTACATTTTTGTATGTGTGTGGTATGGTAAATTTGAAGTGACACCGTACACACATAAGTAAACATTTAGATGTTACATGGTAGTACTGTTATTTCTCTTCCTTGTGCAGTGATTTTGTCCTTGAAAACTTTATCGCCCAAAAATAATTAACTCCAACTATGATACTTATTGTGCTGCCTATAAAATATTTCATACTCTCTGTTTGTGAAATTTTAAACTAACGTTTTAACATGCGTTTTCAGCAAACAGGCTATTGCCTATATTATCCATGGATGTATCATTGTGACTTACATAGAGTCAGATTTTCTGGGCACACGTAGAGTGGGAAAGAGCCGCCTTGTTACCTTACTGCAACAGGTTTGCCCAGACCCCTCTCAGAACCGTACGGACACTCTCGATATATACGGCTCGCCCTTGTTGCAAACCAACACTTGTTGACTTTTGCTAAACTATCCATTGTTGGTTTCATTTGAGGTTTTCCTCCCTAATCAATTCCATTTTAGCCATAACAACTGTGCCCCTTCGCCCTGTAAGGGTTATTACCCCTCTCAAACTACTATGAGCACTCCGTACCCATATGAGATTTTCAAGCCCTAATCGCTATAGCCTTTTTGGCGTTCTCACGTAGGGTATCTCCAGTTAGTTCTGTGTGTTGGTATGCGGATTGTCGGTTTTGCGTTTGTTTCGTTTCCATAGGTTCTCCTACAGATAACACACGAGTTTGATAACCAACTAGACCTTAACATTGTATAGTTGTTTTTGTGTCGAAGGTTTCAGGCAATTTTCCTTCGCCCAAGTGCAGTGGGTATTGGAAACTTGCATTCAGTAAACTCAACTTAGACCTTGTATCCGCTTAACATTGCAGTTCAGTCGCGCCCGATTGCCTTTAGACGACTTTCTGCTTTCCTGACGTGCTATTTTCCCGTGTCGGCTTTCGCTTTTCGGTTAATCAGGTTGTTTCCCACGTTACCCTATGGGGTAGTACCTTCTATTACTTCACACAGAACCCAATTTTCTGGGCGCACGTTAAGTCCACTTACTTGCCCTCTCTATGTACATTGTGAGTATGTATTTTTTTTGACCCTTAATCTACTTGTAAGTCCGCTTACTTTATGGTATATCCTAAATTCTGCGGTGTTTTTTGCACATACAGGTTTTTTTGCTGTAAACGTGTCAATTTTTCATGTACTGATTTTTGTGTATGTGCAAATTATGTCCCGTACGTGAGGACCGTTAAAGTCGTTGAAAAAACAGCGGTCGTATTTTTTTATTACATGCGAATTTATGTGAACAATTTGGTTATTTTAAAAAACAAGTTTTATTAATGGTTTTAATTCACGATGTTGTATGTGTCAAAAAGTCGCAGAATTTGGGGCGTATCGATTGTGGGTTTTTGTATGTTTGATGGGTTTGGTGGTGAGCGTGGTGAACATAGGAGTGTTATTGCATAACAAAGGATATGTGGCGAAACGAATTTATGACCCTGCAACCTATTTATGTTAAGCTGAGGCAATAAAATGGAAAAAGTAGCAAATGATGTAGATGAAAAGTTCATACTACTAAATGATTTTGAAGCCTCTTTCAATAGATTTGAATTTGCAAAGGATATTAATGTTTCAGATATTAACAATAAAATCATCCAACCTTTTAGGGATGAAATATGTGACTTACTGCAAAATGTGGAGAATATTACATTAACGGACATTAGAGCACAAGTTAAAAAACACGTATCAAAAAGAAACTATGTTGTAGTTATGGACGATGCGACTTATTTTCAAGAATTTGATTACAATTTTAATATAACACGGGTAGCGTATAGTATTGGGCATGCGGCAGTAGGTCCTTATTTTAGGGTTCAAAGGGATGGTGTTTCGCGAACTATATCCCAGGTTCAAGAAATAAATGATGCGTATACATGCAATGGAAATCAAAAGCCGATAATTCTTTGTGATGATGGTGTTGGAACAGGAAAATCTTTGCGCAGGATATTGAATATGTTCAAGGAAATAAAACTAACCGTATCTGGAATTCATGTATTATTAAATCCCGTAAATCTTGATTCTATTAAGGACAATGATATAAACACCATTATAAAAATGGAGGAAAAATATTCTTGGCTCAGCGAGAGAGATTTGTTTTGGGGCTTACCAAGAAGTGGTGTTACATGCAGTATCGAATATGAAAAAAAATGCTTCATAACAGGAGTGCCATATACTATAAACAATGAAATTATAAACAGTAGAATAGCGAATTTTGGAAGTAAAACTAATGTTTTTCGCAAATTATGTTTAGAACACAATGTAAATTTTTGGACTTATATCGAAAATGAACTTGGGAAAAAAATGTGTTTTAAAGATGTGGAGCGAATTAAAGGGTTGGGGTGTGTGTATGAATTATTTGATACTCGTGTAGTTGATTTCTTAAACAAGATAAATGCTGGGGATGACGGAATCGTTCTATGAAAAAAATAGTGGTATTAAGTGATATAGATGGAACGTTGTTAGATACAACCAATAATGTGCCCCAAGTGTTTCAATCTTTTTTAGAAAAGTTACGGATGAAAAACATTGATCTATATTTCGCAACTTCAAGGTCTCCCCAAAATGTGTTGAATCTACTAAAGGAGTACAATATTTCATATTACGCGATATGTTCTGACGGCGCGTCTTTCGTTAAAATTGAACAACAAAATATGTCTATAGTCCACGAAGAAAATCTAAGCCAAGATGAAACATGCAAAATATTGGATGCGCTTTGCAATGTAACCTTTGCGCCTTTTCTGTTATTCACAAATCATTCCAATAATTATGATATAATCTCGATAGAGACTCAAATGTCTCAAGATGGCCATATTTACGAATTATTGTCTGATGGAAGAAAAATCGTAAATTATGCTACTTTTGAACAGGTAATAGATAAAAAAGAAATAATTAATTCTGTAAGGGCAATTAGTTTTTTTAACACAAGCGAAGTTATTGACAGAGTATATGAACAATTATCATCTAACACTTTCTTCAAGCGCTTTAAATTGTATCGTTATAGGGAAACAAGATTAGATAATAATTCTTATTCATGGCTTGATATTATGCCACAACACTTATCGAAGGGTGCTGTAGTTAGTAAATTTATGGATACAGTATTTAACGAAACTTTTATTATTGGATTAGGGAACGATATTAATGATTTAGAAATGTTGAAGTTGTCAAACATTTCCTTCTGTCCGATTAATTCAAATTCCATCATAAAACATTTACACGGAATGAGGGTAATCAATCATTGTAACGGCAATGATTTTCTTTTACAAATAATGCAGTTTTTGGAGCAAGACATATGAACGGTGCAAATAACAAAAAAATAGGTTTGATAATTCCCGATTGGACAAATCCATTCTTTTCTTCGATTGCACATAGTTTTCAAAACGAATGTGTAGAACATAAGTATTCAATCATCGCTGTTGATTCTTATAATAGCAGGGCTCGTGAATTAAATAACATAGAGTTATTGACAAGCATGGATATTGATGGATTGATATTTATAACGGTGGGTGAAAATGGTCGAGCTTACGAAAAATTAGACGAGTTTAAAAAACCATTATTGGTTTTAGACAGAGAAATTCCATTAGACAATGTGGATTATTTAATGAATAATAATAAACTTGGCATTGAGATTGGGCTAGACTACCTCTACAACTTAAATCATAGAAAAATTGCATTTATTGCTGGACCACAAGATACTGTCCCAGGAAAAGAAAGATATGATTTTTTTTGTAGAAAAATGTCGGATTTAGGTATTGAAAAAAATGATGCCCTTGTTTATCCTGGTGATTTTATGTTTGGTTCTGGAAATGAAGCGGTAAATCAGTTTTTACAAATAGCTGAGGGGGAAAGACCTACTGCTATTTTTGCGTCAAATGATATTATGGCTTTTGGAGTAATTCAAGGATTGCATGAAAAGGGGTATAAAATACCTGATGATTTTTCAATATTGGGTTTTGATGATGTTCAGTTCTCAAGTTGGATTTATCCTAAATTATCAACAATTAAGCAAGATGTAAAAGGAATAGCAAAAAAAGGCGTTGAATTATTATCAAATAGAATAGCAAATCCAAATCCAATCACAGATTCTAAAATAGAAATAATAAACCCCCAATTAATAAAACGAAATTCGTGTAAAAAAATTGGTTTATAAGGCGGGTATAAGAGGTGGAAAACAAAATTGTAATCATTGGCTCAATAAACCAGGATGTAGTTATTCAAATAGACAAGATACCCCGTCCAGGAGAAACCCTATTTGGTAAAACGCTATCTTATTTCCCTGGGGGCAAAGGGGCAAATCAGGCTGTTGCCTCAAAGATTCTAGGCGGTAATGTCATTTTTGTAGGGAAAGTAGGTGATGACTTATTTGGTTCGAACATGAAAGAATACCTTGCTACCGTAGGGCTTTCAAATAGAGTACAAACTGAAGCAGGTGTTTCGACAGGAGCGGCTGTAATTTATGTTGATAAACAGGGGGAGAACGCAATCTCCGTCATTTCGGGTGCAAATTCAATGTTTAACGAAAACGATTTGTCAATTTTAGATGAATTAATTCCAGATGATGTTATCTTGCTTCAAAATGAAATAAATTTACAAATAATTTTTGATGCAATAAAAAAGGCGAAAAGCAAGGGAGTGAAAATATTCTACAATCCGGCTCCGGCAATTAAAATTCCAGAAGAGACAATTACTTTGTGTGATTACATCATCGTAAATGAACATGAACTGGAAGTTTGTTTCAATCTACCCGATATTGACTTCAAAAATATTAATGGACTAGCAACCATACTATCGAATCTTTCGCGAAAATATAAATTTTCGCCCATATTAACTTTAGGCGCAGATGGATATATTGCCGTTCAAGATAACAAAGTGTATAGAGGCGAAGGGCTAAAAGTATGTGTGATTGATACAACAGGCGCAGGCGATTGTTTTTGTGGGGCGTTGGTTACGTTTGCTTCTAAGGGTTATGATTTACAAGAAAGTCTTTTATTTGCAAATAAAGCCGCCGCTTTGAGTGTTACTAAGCTGGGTGCAAGTAGTTCTTTCCCGAAATTTGATGATGTAAAGTAAAATATGTTAGGGGTAAGAACACTTATTTTTCTTTAGTGTTTAAGATGAATCCTCAAAGTTTAGTTCCTGATTTTGAGGTGGACTCTGTACTCAAACTGGTCAATCTTGGCGACCGCACGATATCCTCTTGGTAACTCTCAAAATTTCTTGATTAACTTTGTTTTCTTTTCTTTTTGAAACTTGTTGGTTGTTGGGTTTGTGGAAAAAAATAAGAAAAGTTGTTTTATGAGATGATTTTTGCTGAGATGAGTGTTATTGTTTGTGTTGGTTGGCTTGTTTCGCCTTGGCTGTTTTTAGTTACTTGGACTTTTGATATTGCATCGACTACGTCTTGGCCTTCGATTACTTTTCCGAATGCTGTGTATATGTCATCGAATCTATCGCCGCTTGTGTAGACTATTTCGCTGTTGTCCTCTGCGTTTATGAAGAAGCTAGTGGTTGCAGAGTTGGGGTCATTTGTTTTTGCCATGGCAATTGTGTATTGATAGTTGTGGTTGTATGAGCCAATTTCATCTTTTATAGTTGCCCAATTGTTATCTATTAGTGCGCCGTTTTTGTTTAGTACGCCGCCTTGTATCATGAAATCTTGTAGTACTCTATGGAAGACGGTGTTGTCATATTTTCCTAAAGCAACTAGTTTTAGAAAGTTTTGTGTGGTAATTGGTTTATTGTCAAATAGTTGAATTGTTATATCGCCCATGCTTGTTTGTAATAAAACTTTTGTGTTTTCAGTTGCCGGAGTTGGGTTAGGTGCTGTTGTTGGAGTTGTCATTTCTTTATCGTCATTGTTTGCGTTAAATCCCCCTATAAAGTATGCGCCAGCGATAATAATTGCAACTATGGCTAAAACACCGATAATTATGTAAATTTGCTTTGAATTACCTTTAGAGTTAGATTTATTTTGTGCCTGCTTTTTACGTTTATATTTGGGAGCCATAACTTAAACTCAACAATACCTATGTATATAAAATTTTTCCAAACCCTCCACACATCAACTTTGTAGCAGCCTTATTTCTTATCTAACTACCTAACTACTGATTATCTGACTGAAAATTTTTGAAATTTCTTGTAGATTTTGAACTGTAAAATCTGCTGCTATATTGCATGTGGTTAAATCCTCTAACGAGTAAAATTGTGACTTGACAAACACTGTTCTAAGTCCTGCTTCTTTTGCACCTTTAATATCTTCAAGAGGACTATCTCCAATGAAAAGCGTCTCCTCAGCTTTCACCTGCATCCGCTCCAAAATATCTCTAAATATATGCAACGACGGCTTTCTCCAACCCTGCTCTTCTGACACAACAATCGTGTCAAAATATCTCCTCACACCCAACCGGTTAAGACTAAAATAAACAACCGGTGCATAAGTAAAATTAGAAAGCAAACCAACTTTACCCTGAGCAACTGCCTGCTCAAAAAGCTCCACCGCCCCCATCCTTAACCTAAGAGAATCTATAAAATCATTAAAAAAAACATTCAACGCCGCCTTAATACGCCCATCCTCTAAATCCACCTTGTAACCTAAATCATTTAACGCCTCTACAACCCAAACCGCATTTGTCACCTCACGCAACTCCCCATAACGAACAACCCGATACTTTTCATGCGCCCTACCGTAAGCATCCAAAAAATCCTCAACAACAACTTTAAACCCCTCATTGATAAGCGATGTATAAAGCTTCATTTTTGAAACCTCCATACTGTAACCCACACAATTAACAATCGTACCCATATAATCAAAAATCACAGCCTTAATCATCCAACTTTATCCCCCAACAACCTCTCCAATAACCCGCTTAAACATTACGCAACCATCACCCAGAAACCAACTCTCATACACAACCAACTTTTAGTACACTTTCTCTTCCAATGATATAGCAACTTAAATTGACATTGTCTTGTATCCGTCGTGTTTGTACCAGTTTTTAATATCGCTAAGAGTAATTTCACTAAAGGCAATCTTTAGTGCTTTTTGCAGCTCTTCAAAAGTTCTAG